>CAVGIZ010000141.1:0-6720 GCA_963629255.1 Anaerovoracaceae bacterium | reverse complement strand
AAAATCTTATGGACTTTTTCGAGAAAAGTTATGGACTTTAACCTAAATTCACCCCCTGAAACACCTGACGTTACCCAGTAATCCCCCTGACGTTCCAGCCTCCCCCACCAAAACTGCCGCGCTCAGTGAACATTATTCACCCCGATTCGCACCCCGTAATCACCCGACCGCGGCATTCTCTCGCCGCTTGCGGCGAAGAATGCCGCTTCTGGGATTAGGGGGGTCGAGGGGAGGACTAAGGGTCCCTCGGACCCTTAGTCCTCCCCTCGCTCACGCCACCCGCCTACTCACGAATTGAGTGAGCAGGGGCCATTCACGCAACCGCCCGGGCAGGCCATGACTTCAAGGAAGTTCGCTGGAAGTTTCCCAGAGGCATACAACTTCAACATCGTGCAAGACTTGCGGTCGATGCCGTTAATCTGCTTCGCATTGAGCTTGAAGTCTGGAATCTTGCTCGTCGCTTCCGCCAGGACCGCTTCGGTCACGCCACAGCTGCGGGCAAAGTTACGTGCCGTCGCCGCGGCAGGACGCGTCACGGGCCAGGGCTCGCACGCCATCACATCCACCTTGCGACCCGCCAAAAGCGCGCCCAGCTCTTCAAACGAAAGGACATAATCGACATCTTTCCGCCGTGCTTCACTGCGCTTCGCGACGCACGGCCCAATGAACACCGTCTTCGCGTCCGGCGATTTCTCCTTGACGATTTCACGCGTATAAACCATCGGACTCGGCGTCAGCGAAACGTGTTGCACGAGGTCGGGCAAATGTTTCCAAACGAGGTTCACATAAGCAGGACAGCACGACGTCGTCATAAACGTCTTCGGGTCCTTCTCCATGCGTTCAATGAATTCGGCTGTCTCATGCGCCGTCGTCATCTCCGCGCCAAGCGCGACTTCAATCACATCCGAAAAACCAACCTTGGCGCACGCCGTCATCAGCTGTTCAATCTTGCCTGGGAACTGACGATCGGCCGACGGCGCAATCATCGCGACCAACTTTTCGCCGCGCTTCATCGCCATCAAAACGTCCACAATCTGCGAGCGTTCCATGACCGCACCAAACGGGCACGCATTGAAACACTTGCCGCAGAAAATGCACCGTTCAAAATCAATCTCGGCGACACCAAATTCATTCTTACGAATCGCATTGACGGGGCACGCCTCCTCGCACGGCACCGTCGTCTTCACAATGGCATGATACGGGCACGCGGCAATACACTTCCCGCACTTGATGCACAGCGACTGATCAATCACCGACCGCCCATCCACGACCGACACCGCCTTCTTCGGGCAGTTATACACGCACGGCCGCGCAAAGCATCCGCGGCAGTTTGGCGTCGACACCACCTTCGCATCCGGACACCCACTACACGCCGGACCGCACACGCTGAGCGGCGCCTGCGGCTTCGCATCAATCTTGCCTTCCGCCTTGTCCTTCATGTAGTCCCGCAACTGCCGCGTCTCATCCGTCTCATCCTCAACGGAAATCCCCAAAAGCGCCATCAACCGATACTTGATAATCGCACGGTCATGATACGTGCAGCAACGCGAATGCTCCCCATTCTTCGGCCGCAGCTTGATTGGAATCTTATCAAGTTCCACATCCAGCTCGCCCGCGTCAAACGCACGCACAATGCGAATCAAAAGTTCACGACGAAGAAATGTCGCGCCATTGAGCATTTTAGGCTTCCTCCCCAAGGAGCTCGCGAATGCGCGCAATCACTTTTTCAACCGTCGCCTGCGACATAATTTCCTTATCATTGAACCGCACATACGGCGCCCCGCCCAAATTGTCGCGCTCGCACAAATCCAAACACGTACGCGCTTCAATGTCCACCTGGTCCCGCAAATCAGGCGAGAGCGTGAGTTCAAGGTCCATCATTTTTGCCGCGCCCAACAAGTAGCACGCCGTCCCACAACAAATTTCAACTTTGACTTTTTCCATTCGTTCCTTCTTTCTGTCTTTCAAATGTTAGTAATAATTGATCGTGACATCCTTACGATAATTCTTTTCAAGTGCCGCGGCCATCCGATGAATCACCGACCGACGCAACTCCAAATCCTGCGGAATGTTCGGATCCTGATGCGACTCATTCACCTTCGTCCCAACAATAAATTCAATTCGATCATGGCGCATCATCCGTTCCAAAATCGCCCGCGCCGCCATCGGCTCACCTTCTGGCGGCCGCATCTCTTCCAACGCCGTCGTCACGCGCCCCAACGTCAAAATCCCCTCCGTCGCAATGCCAATCTTATCAATCGTCCCCACCGGCGGCAACCCACCCGCAATGCGCATGTCGCTCAATCTCACCTTGACCTTGACGCCCAATTCACGCTCAATAATGTTCGCGGAAGTCCCCCCGCAAATCACCGTGTGCTCCTCCCCCAGTAGCGCCTGCCGCGCATATTCCTGATCGTGCTCCTTATAAAACGGCGGCCCTGTCAACACCCTCATCACACGCGGATGCCTCAAATAAATCACCACACAACTAATATCGTCCTTGCACCCACCCGGCGTCAAATACAACGCCTCGCGCGCAATTGCCGCGGACAAATCTTTCGCCGACAAATTTGCATCCGACGCAATCAAACTCTGCGCAAACTTGCACACGCCCGACCGCCTCCAACCAAACTTCATATCGCGCCGCACCCCAAGCCCCGATTGCGTCACACCATCCGAACACAAAATGATTCGATCCCCCGCCCGGAAGTCCGCCTCGCACTCCCGCACCTCACGATCCGGCCAATGCTCCGACACCACCATCTCATCTTTGAGCGGCGCAATCTCCTCCGTCCCACGCAAATGAATGTACCCCGGATTCCCCATCTCAATAATCCGCGCACGCCCGCCCAACCGAAAATCAAACAACGAAAACGTCGCGTAGCTAATGTGACGCACCTCGCACACGGGCAGCGAATCCATAATCACTTCCACCGCCTCCAAAAGCGGCATGTTCGACTCCAAAAACTTAATCGCCATCGACGTCGTCATCGTCGCCAAAATGTGCGCCTTCACCCCGCTCCCAAGCCCATCCGAAAGTGCCGCGAGATGCCGATTCTCCTTCTCCACCGTCAGGAAGCGCACATCATCCCCGCAGGCGGCCTGACCCGTCTTCGTGTACTGCGCAACCTCCATCTCGATGAACAAATCTTCAGCCATTCAAATACTCTCCACTATCCGCTTCCCGCAGCCTCTTCCCTTCCGTGTGCGATTCATACGCCCCCGCAATCTCATTGAGCATAATCTCCGTCTCCGCAATATGCTCACCAAACAACCTCGCCACCTGCTGCACCGTGTACACATTCTTGCGTATCACCTCACGCGCCTTCGCGGCAATTTCTTCACGCCGCCCCTCATTCATCGTCACGTCCTGTATCACCGCGCCCGCAAATTCATTCTTCGAAATCGGAAACACGCTCACCGTCACAATCTTCTTCTTCCACGGCTGACGATACTTCACAATCTCGCTCCCATGCTCCAGCGCCCCCGTAAACAAATCCGCAAACTCCGGCAAGAACGCTTCCACAGCCAATCCCTCCAAATTCCCGAGCGCATCAAACTCGCCCGTCGCCCCGGCCAGCTCCGCAAACAACCGATTGCATTCCACAATCAATCCCTTCCCATCCACAATCACAACCCCCGCCGGAATATACTTGATAAGCGCATTCGACGTCCTCTGAAAATTCTTCTTCAAGAACGTGTGGCACATCGCCTCCTCAGCCTTCCCGGCAAGCAACGCCTTCGCAAATTCGCGGCACGTATTATACCCGCACGCCCCACAATTCAATTCGTCCGACTTCTTATACTTCCCAACCCTCGCCAGCGCCCCCGCAATCGCCTGCTCACTCGGCTCCTCCTCAATAATCGCCGCGGCCGGATACGCCTGCGTCCCACAATGCGTAAAACACCGCCCCACACTCGTCCTCAATGGCGACGCCTCATCCGTCTCAAAGATCGCCCCAAGCGACCCACTCCCAGCCTTCATCGCAGGCCCATTCACACACCCACCCGGACACGCCAGCACCTCCAAAAAAATCTTCCTCTTCGCATCCGCCTTCACATTCGAAACATCCCCCAACACCCGCCGCAAATTCTCCAAACCCGACACCGCCAAAAACCTCACTTTGTCCGACGCCCCATCCCGAATCGTATCGTTCATCCCGCCTTCAACCGAATAAAACCGGCCCTCTTCCGCGGGCCCCAGCGCCAACTCCGCCTCTTCCCCAAACGTCACACCCTTCTCCTCCATCAACTGCTCCAACGCCGGGAAAATAATCGCCAACGCCAACGACTTCGGATGGGCATCCGCCTCATTCTTTTTTGCCGCGCATGGCCCAATAAACACAACCTTCACATCCGCCCCATACGCCTCCTTCAAAAGCCCACAATGCGCCCGCACTGGCGACGGCAACGGCGAAATATACTGCGCATAATCCGGCGCATATCGCCGTATCATATCCACCGCCGCGGGACACGCACTCGAAATCACCAAAGGCGAATGCGTCTCCTCCAAAAGCCGCGACACATGCGCACTCACACTCTCCGCACCATGCGCCGTCTCGCTCACCCCAGCAAACCCGAGCTTCTTCAACGCCCCAGCCATCTGCCCAATCGTCACTCCTCGAAAATACCCTGCAAACGACGGTGCCACCGATGCATACACCTTCGCCCCACTCGACAACATCTCTTTGAGCCGCGCCAAATCACTACGTATCTTCTTCGCATGCGCCGGGCACACCTTCACGCATTCCCCACACGCCACGCACGCCTCAGGTATCACACTCGCCTTCCCACCCACAATCCGAATCGCCTTCACCGGACAATGCCGCACGCACTTGTAGCAGTCCTGACACTCATTCTCCGTCGTGAAAACTGGCGCCATCTCGTTCATCGCTTACGCCTCCTTCTTCTCCGGAAAAAGCTCCGTCAAAATGTCCTTCATCACCCCAGCATCCACATGCGAATACATCTTCCCATTCACAATCACATTCGGACCATTCGCACAATCCCCCGAACACAACGACCCCGACAAATCGCAGTCCACTTCATCCTTAAGACCATGCGCGGCGAGAAACTTTTCCACGAAAGCGACATTCTTGTCGTTCCCGCGCGCAAAGCAACTCGACCCAACACAAATCACTATCTTCGGCTTCTCGCTCATAGTCTAAATCCTTTCGTACTGTCAGATGCCACATATTATACCATATTTCAGACCAACTCTCAACCCCCTTCTCCAAAAATCTGCCGCGCACCAAGTGAACATTACTCCCCCCACAACCAGCATAAGCCCATATAGAAAAGCGAACCGAGGCAGTTCTGCCGCGCGTTCGCTTTTCATAAATGGGATTAGGGGGGTCGAGGGGGGGGCGCCTCACTGCACCCTGATACACAACCCCGTTGGGTCCCCAGCCTGCGCCTTATGCACCATCCACGCCTTCCGCACGCCCGCGGCACTTTCCCACACACCAAAACATCCTTCAGGCGCAATCTCCTTCTCCTCATCCGTCAAATCCTTGCGCCCTTCCAAATCCTTCCAGCCCTGCTTCTTCGAACAATACAACGTCACTGCCCGCTCCTTCGTCACCCCAAACAACAAATTGTCAACCAAGTTCGTCGTCCAATTCCCAACAACATCTCCCTTCGTATACCCACTCGCCGCGCCCAGCACCGTCACCTCTGCCCCACTCGCCAACGGAAACACCGCCGTCAAATTGTTATACTGATTCGTCGCCGGCCCCAAATTATTCAACTTCGGAAACTTCAACACCAAATTCGTCAATGCCGTATCCGTGAACGGCCCCGAAAAATCCTCCACCGGCCCCATCAACGTCATCGCCTTCACATTCGGCACACCCGTAAATACGACGTTCTGACTCTTCCCATTCCCATTCGCCGACACAATCAAATTCGTCAACACAAGCCGACCATACACCTTCGGCCACTTATATACACTATAATCACGCACATTCGAAATCCAAGCCGGCACCAAATCACCAATATCCATCTCCAAACTCTTCATCTCCCCCCATGCCCCACGATGCAAATTCGTACACGTCGTCGGCAATTCAAGCTTCAACTTCTCAACCCCAGCCCAACCAGAAATCGTTGGATGGCTCACCCCCGCCGGCCAACGAATCCACATGTTCGTCACACTCGGCGACCCACCACTGAACGCGGCAGACTTCGTCTTTGATGTCAAATTCGTCAGTATAAACGACCCGCAAAGCTTCGTACTGCCCCATCCCGAACACGTATACTCCCCAAGTATCGTCGCCCATGGCTTCACAATCGAATTCGCCTCGTTTGTCAATATCGTCTTCGAAATAAAATACTTCTCATACTCCGTCAACTTCGGACAATTCAATACCAAATTTACCAAATTCGTACACCCCGAAAAGGACGTTTGATACAACTTCGTCACCGTATCGCTCGTAATCTCAACCGACCGAATCGTCGCGCATCCACTATTCTGGTTATTTGAAAAGAAATTCTTAATCCCCGTATTCACCAAATGATTCACATAAAACTCACGCACCGTCGAATTCTTCCAATGCGTCCCACCCCACGTCAATTTCGTAATCGCAGTCGCACCCACGGACATATCCCGCAAATCAAGAATATGATTTTCGCTCTCCGCCTCAAGCGCCCCAATCGTAATCGCATTCGACCCTTCCGTATACGTCACCGCAATGGACCACCCATCCTTCGTGATCTTGCCAT
>CAVGIZ010000140.1:0-6724 GCA_963629255.1 Anaerovoracaceae bacterium | reverse complement strand
ACACGCCTGGAACGTACCAAAGAAAGGCTGGGATCGAACCATGAAATCGGCCTGAGGCGACCATTTTGATACTAGGAAAAATATAAGGAGATACTAGCTTACGTGGGGAGAAAACTGGGTGGTTAGGATTGGTCGAGGTGGTGGAGGCGGAGTTGGCCGCAGGCGGCGTTGGCGTCTTTGCCGCGGGAACGGCGGAGCATGGTTTGGATGCCGTGTTTCATGAGGACATCGAGGAACATGAGGAGTGTTTCTTCGGTGGGGGTTTGGAAGTCGGGGCGGTGGTCGACGGGTGAGAGAGGGATGAGATTCACCTTGGCCATGGGGACGCGGCGGACTTGTTGAGCGAGTTCTTCGGCGCAGGCGCGGGAATCATTTATGCCGCGGATGAGGGTGTATTCAAACGTGATGATGCGCTTGGTTTTGTTCGTGTAGTCGGCGCAGGCGGTGAGGAGTTCGTCGATGGGCCATTTACGGTTGATTGGCATGAGTTGGGAGCGGAGGGCGTCGTTGGGGGCGTGGAGGGAGACGGAGAGTTCGAATTGGATGCCTTCCGCGGCAAGGCGAGCGAAGCCTGGGACGACGCCGCAAGTGGAGAGAGTGATATGGCGTGCGCCGAGGTTGGGTCCTTTGCCTGAGTTGATGAGCTTCAAGGCGGTGAGGGTTTCATCGTAGTTGGCGAAGGGTTCGCCCATGCCCATGACGACGATGTTGGTGATGGTGCCGAAGGTGCGCGCGGCCATGTATTCGGCGACGATTTCATCGGAGGTGAGGGAGCGGATGACGCCGCGAGAGCCGCTGGCGCAGAAGGCACAGCCCATGCCGCAGCCGACTTGGGTGGAGAGGCATTGGGTGAAGCGACCGGTGGCGGGGATGAGGACGGTCTCGACGCTGTTGCCGTCGGCGAAGCCGATGAGGAGTTTTTTGGTGCCGTCGGAGGATGTTGAGACGTGTAGGATTTGGTAGGGTGTGATGGGGAATTCGGCTTTGAGGGTTTCGCGGAAGTCTTTTGGGAGGGTGGTGGCATCGTCCCAGGAAGTGATGTAATCGCGGTAGAGGGCTTGGAGGATTTGGGTGGCGCGGAAGGGGCGCAGGCCTTTTTCGGTGAGGATTTGTTTCCAGTCGTCGACAGGGATGGACCAGGCAGGTTTCATGATGAGGTTCCTTTGATAAATTATTTCATGGAGGGGAGGACGATGCCGCGCAAGATGACACGCTGGCAGAGGAGGAAAATTGCTGCGGTTGGGATGGAGATGACGACGAAGCCGGCCATGACGCACCAGGGTTGGTGGGCGAAGGTTTGTGACATTTGGTACATCCAGACGGCGAGGGTCCAATGGGATTCTTTTTGGCAGACGAGGAAGGCCCACTCCCAGGAGGCGTAGGCGTGGATGAAGGAGTTGAGTGCGTTGACGGCGAGGATGGGGGTGGTCATGGGGAGAGTGATCTTGCGGAAGACGGTCCATTCGGAGGCGCCATCAATGGAGGCGGCTTCGTAGAGTTCGCGCGGGAGGGCGTCGAAGAAGCCTTTGAGGATGAAGATGGACATGCCGCTTGCGATGGTAGGGAGGACGAGTGCGGCGAAGGTGTTGAGGAGGCCGAGGTCGCGGATGAGGAGGAAGCTTGGGATGGCGGTGACGGCGGCGGGGAAGGCCATAGTGGCGAGGAGGAAGAGGATGATTTTTTCAGTAGCGCGGAGGCGGAAGCGGGAGAGTGCGTAGGCGGCGAGTGGGTTGATGGTGAGGGAGGCGAGGACGGAGAGGAGGACGAGGATGATGGTGTTGAGGAAGGCGCGGCCGCGGAGGAAGAGGTATTCAGCGACGAGGCGGTAGTTGGCGAGGGCGCTTTCGAGGAAGTCGCGTGTGCCGTGTTCGAGGAATTGGACGGCGAGTGCGTTACGGATGTCCGTGGCATTTTCTTTGAGAGGGTAGGGCATAGAGCGCGAGACGTAATCGCCGCGGGCGAGGGCGCGCTTGGTGTACCACTGTTTGAATTCGTCCCAGGTTGCGAACTTTTCGTTGTTGGGGAGGAATTTGTCGGGCGGCATTTTGGATTCAATGGAGAAAGAGACGTCGAAGAAGGAACGGTAGCGGATGGGCCAGGCGGCGTTGAGGGCGTCGATGGTGTGGTATTTGGATTGGACGAAGCGAGCGACGTCGCGCGGGTCGTAGTCGCAGGAGAGTGCGCGTGGGTTGCGTTGGGCCATGGCCGCGGCAAATTGTGCGGCGCGTTGTTTGGAGGCGGCGTATTGGTCGCAGTCGGTGACGGCGGCGAGTTCGCGAGAGGCGAAGGAGGTGATGCCGGTGCGGTCTTTGGCGACGGCGTCCCAGCTGGTCCAGGAGGCTGGGGCGTCTGGGTAGACGTCGCGCGGGAAGCGAGTGAAGCGCAGGGCGATGGAGCGCATGAAGCGGTCGTTGCGGTCGAAGAGGGAACGGAGGATGGCGTCGTGGCGTGTGTAGTCGTAGGAGGAGGAGAAGGAGGCGGAGAGCATGACGGCGAAGGGGTAGACCATGGTGATGGCGCCCAATGTGAGAAGGGCATAGAGGAGCGCGATGAAGACGCGTGCCTTCATCGTTCGCCGTTCGCTTTCGAGGATAACTGCCATTGGGCATATATTATACCATATTTTCGCGGCAGTTTCTAGTCCCTCTTTTTCGCGGCAAATTTTGTTGGAAGGAAAATTGAGAAAGGGTGTGGTAATTTGGTCTGAAATATGGTATAATATGCGGCAAAGGATTTATAGCGTTATGAGTATTTTCAAAGCGTATGATATTCGTGGGATCTATGGACAGGATCTCACCGATGGTATTTTCTATCGCATTGCGCGGGCGTATGCACAATTCATTCGGCCGGGCAAGGTGGTGGTGGGGCGCGATTGCCGCAAGTCGAGCGATGCGCTGTTTGCCGCGTTTGCGAAGGGCTTGGTGGATGAAGGGGTGGACGTTGTGGACATTGGGATGGTGTCGACGCCGATGAGTTATTTTGCGAACTCGAGTTTGAAGGCGGACGGGTCGGTGATGATTACGGCGTCGCACAACACGAAGGAGTGGAATGGGTGCAAGTTGTGCCGTGCGAATGCGGTGCCGATTTCGGGCGCGACGGGGATTAAGGACATTGAGAAGATTGTCGCGGAGATGAGTGGGTATGAGCCGCCGATGGGCGTTGGGAGTGTGACGAAGGTGGACATTTCGAAGGCGTATGCGGAGCATGTGAAGCCGTTTGCCCACTTGAAGAGGCCATTGCATTTGGCGTTTGACTTTGCCAATGGGATGGGGATTGCGGAGTCGATTGCGTTTGCGGGGTCGGATGTATCGTATGATGCGTTGTATGGTGAGTACGATGGGGATTTCCCGAACCATGATGCGAATCCGCTTCATGTGGAGACGTTGAAGGATTTGCAGGCGCTGATTCGTGCGAACCCAGGCAAGTATGCGTTTGGTGTGGCGTTTGATGGCGATGCGGACCGTGCGGGATTTGTGGATGAGAAGGGGGATATCATTCCGATGGATTTCACGACGGCGCTCATTGCGCAGGATATGATTGCGCAGAATCCAGGAGCGGTGTGTTTCTATGATTTGCGTTCATCGAAAGTGTGCGAGGAAGTGATTGCGGCGGCGGGTGGCAAGCCGATGATGTCGCGCGTGGGGCATTCGTTCATCAAGGCGCAGATGCGTGAGAATGATGCGGTGTTTGCGGGCGAGCTTTCGGGGCACTATTATTTCAAGGCGAATTCGACGGCGGAGTCGAGCTCGATGGCGACGTTTGCGTTGGCGAACATTGTGTCGGCGAGCGACAAGCCGCTTTCGGAGTTGATTGCGCCGCTGAGGAAGTATGCGCAGTCGGGCGAGATTAACACGAAGACGGTGACGCCGCCTGCGCAGGTTTTGGCGAAGATCAAGGCGGCGTATACGGGGAGGGCGAATGTGTTTGAGCTCGATGGCGTGTCGGTGGACGCGTGGGCGACGGAAGGCTGGTGGGCGAATGTGCGCATGAGCAATACGGAGCCGCTGGTGAGGCTCAATTTGGAAGGCAAAACAAAAGAAATTATGGAGGCGAAGAGAGATGAATTCCTTGCACAAATTCGGAGTTAAGGGCGTTGGGAAAAGTGCCGCGGTGGTGGCGGTGTGCGCGGCAGTTTTGGCTGGCTGTGGGCCGAAGGATGGTCAGAAAGAATTTGCCGCGGCCAAGACGGCGTACGAAGTGCGCGATCTAGCGAAGGCGGATAAGCTCCTAGCGGAGAGTTTGAAATTTGCCGCGGATGATGTGGACATTTTGCTTTATGCGGCGCGGGTCAAGCTGGAGCTTGGGGAATTGACGGCGGCGCGCGAGGTGTGGGATAGGGCAAATGCGCTCGCGGCAAAAGATGTGGACGTTCAAATTCTGGGCGCGCAATTGAAGTATCACGCCAAGGATTATGCCGCGGCCAAGAAGGTGTATGCGGAACTTGCCGCGGATGAGAAGTTGGACAAGAATGTGAGGGCGCAAGCGCTGGCGGAATTGGGCGTCGTGGAATGTACGGAGGATAATTTCGACATTGCGCGTCTTGCGTTTTTGAAGGCGATACGTTTGGATCGACGGAATGCGGCGGCGCGGTATCATTTGGGGCTTTTGTATCGGGATGGGTTTGGTTTCAATGATGCGGCGTTGGAGCAATTTGAGACATTTGTGCGTTTGGAAGTGGTGGCGGATGCGCGCGTTCAAAAGGTGCAGAGAACGCTTATTCCAAATTTGAAGGAAGCGATTGCACGCCAGGCTGCGGAGACACCTGGTGCGGAAAAGCGTGATAGTGCGGCGTCGGCCGCGGCACTTTCAAAGGCGGAGGCGGCCCTCAAGAAAAAAGATTACAAGACCGCAAAGAAGGAATATCAGAAGGCGTGCGAAGCGGACGTGCTTTCGTATCCGGCGGCGCTCGGGTTGGCAGAAGTTTGGGCAAAGACGGATGCTTCTACGGCGGGGCAAAAGAAGACGCTTGAATATTATCGCAAGGCGTGTGCGCTCAAGGCAAGTGCGGTAAGAACGTTTGTGACGACGGGCGATCTTGCGTACAAGCTTGGGAGCTATGCGACGGCGGTGGATTCGTATTCACGGGCGGTCGCGGCCAATCCTTCAGACTTGTCGGCGATTGATGGTTTGATTCGCTCCTTGCAAAAAGTGGGCGGACGTAAGAAGGATGCTGTGGCGTACCAGGCTTATCGCGACTTGGTCTCGGCCGCGCGTAAACGTTGATGCAATTGGCTTTCACAATTCAAGATTATATCGTGCTCGCGATTACGCTTGCGAGCACAATCTTGGGATTGTTCATTGGCTTTTCGGGCGCGATTGCATTTTTCTGTGCCTTAGGAAGTGCCGCGGTCGCGGCAAAAATGGGCTGGGCTTTTTCGGCGGATTTCCTTTCGGCCGATTGGGCACGCGCTTTGGCGACGTTGGTGATAACGCTTCTTGTCTTTGGACTTGTGCGGGCCATCATTCGTAAATTTGTTCATGTCCTCTTGGCACAGCCCGCGGACGCTATTTTTGGGGCCATCGCGGCACTTATTTCAGGCGCGGGTGTGAGCCTTGCCTTTTTGTGGATATTGACGTATTTTGGGCTGATAACGAGTGATTCCATTCTTCTAACGGAGGTAATGAGCCTTGTCGGATGAAGAACTTATGTACGAAGCTCAAAAGTTTGATAAAAATCTTTTGAACTTTTTTTGGCGTCATGGCGTTTCATATTATGAAGGGCAAGATTTGGTCCAGGAGACGTACTTGAGGTTGTGGAAATACCGCGACGAGTATGAACCAACGGCCAAGCTTTCGACCTTTCTCTTTACGCTTGCGGGTCAGGTGTGGGTGGATTACCTCCGGCGCCAGGCCGCGCGTGAAGATCGCGAACAGTTGTGGGCGGAACGCGAAAGCCTTGCGCGTGCGGAAAAAAACTCGCCTGTGGTTGGACGCGAAAACGTGAGGTGGGCGGTGAAGCGCCTGTCAAAGCCCTTGCGTGATGTGGTGGAACTGGGCATGTTGCAGGACCTTCAGTACGATGAGGTCTCGCGCATTCTGGGGATACCGCTTGGTACAGTCAAATCGCGCATGTTCAATGCGCTTCGTAAACTGAAAGAGTTGGTGACATTGTATGACAAAAGATTTGGAACAAACGCTCAATGAGCTTGGGCCCGAATTCACGCCGTTCGCACGGCGCGTGAAGGCCGCGTATGAACCGATGGAACGCGTCAATTTTGCCGCGCTCTCAACGCCGCACCCAGGTCGCGCCACGGGCTGGAGCGTGGGGTATCTCGTTGCCGCGTCCCTTCTTATTTTCTTGGGGCTTGGCATTTTCTTCCAGTCGCGCCACGTCCAAAATCATATTTCCAAATCGTCCTCGCGCATCATTTATACGGTTGCGTATGCGCCGACGGAAGATGCGCTTGCGTCAATTGTCAATTCCCAACGTGCGGATGGCAGCTGGGAAAATGATTTCTTGACTCAACAAAATGCCGCGGCACTTCGTTCGGCGACAAATCCAGAAGAACGCATCGCCTATAAAAAGGCAGTTCGCTATCTCCGTACGCGCGGATTGAAACCTCTGACCGACGAAGAACTTCGCGACCGTGGTAATTCTGCCGCGCAGATTTTGGCCAATGGCTGATTGACGGCAATAACCGCATTCAAACAATCCACTTTTCATGAAAAGTGGATCAACTCAATTTCAATTGTCAAAGATCAAAGCTGTAACCAGCATCATAAA
>CAVGIZ010000139.1:0-6740 GCA_963629255.1 Anaerovoracaceae bacterium | reverse complement strand
TTTCGGGGGGCGGCGCCCCCCGCTCCCCCGCGAAGGTTGGGCGGGGCTTTTGGGGCGGAAGCAGTGATGGGGGCATTTAGGTGAGTTTCTTTAGGTTGCTTGCGCGTGGAGGAAAAGCGAGCGCGGCAGATTTTTGGTGGTGGGGGGTTGAAATTTGGGCGCAGATATGGTATAATACGCAATATGATTTTTAGACGATTAGGATTTATTGTCGCGACGATGAGTGTTGCGGGCATTATGTATGGCGCGGAGCAGCAGCCTGGGGTGAGTCCTGGGCCTGGTGGGCGTTATGCGACGGACATGTATCCAGGCTTTGATACAGAGGGAGATGCGTTGTCGCCGGAGAAGAAAGAGCCGCGGTTATTTGCGTGGTGGAATGGTCCGGAGAAGGGGAATGCGTCGGAGCAGTTTGCGTGGGCGGAGGGGCTTGCGGCTGGCGGAGAGTGGTCGAAGGCGGTGAAAGCGTATGATGCGTTGGTGAGGGAGTGGCCTGCGGCGAAGGAGGCGGTATTGGCGCAGAAGGCGATGGCGGATGCGCTTTTGGAGCATGAGCAGGATTACGAGGAGGCGTTTAAGGAGTATCAATACTTGCTGGATTTCTATTCGCTTGAGTGTGACTATGATGCGATTAGTGAGCAGATGTACAAGGTGGCGAATTTGATGCGCAAGGAGGGGAAGACGATTGTATTTTTTCGGTTTGCGAACACGGTGGATGTGAGGAGGGCGTATGAGGCGGTTGTATTGAGGAGTCCGGGTGCGGCATTTATTCCTGAGGCGTTGTTGACGATTGCGGAGTTGAGGGTGGAGGAGGAGAAGAACAAGGAGGCGGTGACGGTGTATGAGAATTTGAGGAATTTGTATCCGAAGAGTGAGGAGGCGTTGCGTTCGTGGGTGAAGGAAGCGCGTGTGCGGATGGCGATATTGGGTGAGGCTGGGTACAATCGCGAGAGGGTGCGTGATACGATTGGTTTTATGAAGATGGCGTTGAAGGCAGGGTTGGAAGAGGCTGAGAAGGCGGAGGTGCAAGGTTTTTTGGCGACGTTGGAGGGGGATTTGGAGATGGAGGCGTACAAGGCGGCGAAGTTTTATGATTCGCGGACGCGGACGGTGCGCAGTGCGAAGAGTGCGTACGAGAAGTATTTGCAGGAGTATCCGGCAGGGGCGCATGCGGATGAGGTGCGTGCGCGGTTGGAGGAATTGAAGGCGAAGTAATGAAATTTGCGTGGGCGAGATTAGGATTTTTGTGTGCGGTGATTTTTGCCGCGCAGGCGGTGTTTTGTGCGGAGGCTGGGGATGGGAAGAGTGCCGCGGGGGTGCCTGATGTGCGCGCGTGGCGCGGCGTTAATTTGTTGGGGATGTTTCGTGCGCCGGGAGTGACGACGGATGTGCGTGCGCCGGGAGAATTTTGCGAAGAGGAATTTAGGTGGTTGAAGGAATGGGGATTTAATTTCGTACGCTTGCCGATGGACTATCGTCATTTTGTGCCGACGAATGATTGGTCGGGGCGTCTTGAGAGTGGGTATAAGAAGGTAGACGCGGCCCTTGCGTGGGGGCGTAAGTATGGATTGCATGTGCAACTTTGTTTGCATCGCGTGCCTGGGTTTACGATTTCGATGAGCAAGGATACGGATAAGAGGTTGCAATGCGACAAGGAGGCGCAGGAGGCGTTTTGGGGGCTGTGGAGAGATTTTGCGAAGCGGTATAAGGGGATTTCGAATGAGGAACTTTCATTCAATTTGGTGAATGAGCCGACGGGATTTACGGAGGAAGAGTACATTCATGTTTTTGGCGAGGCGATACGTGCGATACGCGAGGAAGATGCGACGCGGTTTGTGATGTTGGATGGGAACAATACGGCGTCGACTCCGGTTGAGTATTTTTGTAAGGTGCCGCTGACTGGGCAGGCGTTTCGTGGGTATACGCCGCATGCGATTTCGCATTATGGAGCGTGGTATATCAAGGAGCAGCCGGAGGTGGAGCCGACGTGGCCGATGACGGAAGAGATGGCGGCGCGGCCGAGTTGGATTTATGAGTTGCCGGGTGTGACGCTGAAGAGATTTGGGGCGTTGAGGAAGGCGGGGTATCCGGTGATGATTGGCGAATTTGGGTGCTATAACAAGATTCGGCATGAGACGTGTTTGAAGTGGATGGAGGCGTGTTTGGAGTTGTGGAAGCAGGAGGGAATTGGTTGGGCGATTTGGAATTTGAGGGGTCCGTTTGGTTTTATGGATTCGGGGCGGGCGGATGTTGCGTATGAAGATTTTGAGGGGCATAAGTTGGATCGTAAGATGTTGAACTTGTTGCAGAAGTATATGAAGTTAGACAAGGAAAAAAGAAAATGAAAATGAAAGCGATTATTCGGCAGGTGGTGTTGGGCGCGGCAGTTTTGGGCGCGGCGGGGTGCGCGTCGTATCGGTGGACGAGAGGTGTGCCGAAGGAGATGCGGACGGTGTGTGTGCCGACGTTTCGGAATGAGACGGACATTACGGAATTGGGGAATGTGACGGCGCGGCAGATTTTGCGTGAGTTCCAGAGGGAAGGGACGTTTCGTGTGGCGCGGCAGGATGATGCGGCGGTGGAGGTGCAGGGTGTATTGAAGTCGCAGAGCACGGAATATGTTGGGGGTGATCGGCGCACGGGGATGCGGTATGGGGTGCATAATTTGACGGTGAAGGCGGTGGTGTCGGTGATTGATCGGCGCAATGGGAAGGTGTTGGTGAATAATCGCGAGTACACGGCGGTGGGGTCGTTTACGACGGGGCAGGATGTATCGACGCATCGGCGGGATGCGTCTGGGCGAGTGGCGGAAGATTTGGCGATGAAGATTGTGGATGATGTGTTGAGGATGAAGTGGTAATTTAGGAACAATTTAGAAACAAGATTTGCTAAAGAAAGAAGGTACGTAAAATGAATGAAGTGCATGCAGTGATTGAACTCAAGATTACGCCGCAGCGCGACAGTGGTTTTGGGAAGATAGCCGAGAAGGTTGCGAAGTTTGAGCAGGTGGAGGCGTGTTTTTTGATGTCGGGCGGGTATGATTTGCTGGTGTTTGTGAAGGGTGACAGCTTGCAGGATGTGGCGCATTTTGTGGCATCGGATTTGTCGACGCTGGATGGGGTGTTATCGACGGCGACGCATTTTATGTTGAAGACGTACAAGCAGAAGGGGATTTTGGATTTGGCGGATGGGGACGAGCGTTTGGCGGTGACGCCGTAATGAGCGGCGCGGCAAGAAGGAGGACGAGCGATGGTAGTTGACATGGCGCAGAAGGCGCAGAATTTTACGAACCGTGGGCGGCAGGCGCTGGAGGCGGGGCGGTATGGTTTGGCGGTGGACATGCTGATGGAGGCGGTGTCGGCGGCGCCGGATGTGTTGGAGACGCGGCGGTTGTTGCGTGCGGCGCAGATTGCGAACTTTCGTCAGAATGGCAAGGCTGGGCTTGGGGCGAAGCTTGGGTACATGATGGCGCGGCAGAAGGTGATGGGGCTTGTCAAGAAGGGGAAGGGCGCGGAGGCGATGGCTGAGGCGGAAAAGTTGCTATGTCAAAATCCGCTGGATGCGGACAACATTGAAGTTGCGGTGAAGGCGGCGGAAGCGGCTGGGAAGGCGGATCACGCGGCAATTTCGATTGAGGCGGCGTATGAGTGCAGCAACAAGGATCCGAATTTGTTGGAGCGCGTGGCGACGTATTACACGATGGCGAAGAATTGGGATAAGGCGCGTGATGCGTATCAGAAGCTTTCGGAGATGAAACCGGGCGACCAGCGTGTGATGCAGCTTTTGAAGAATGCGGAAGCGCAGGCGACGATGAATGCGGGCTGGGAACAGACGGCAGGCAAGAAGGGCGGGTTCCAAAATTTGATTGCGAATAAGGAACAGGCCAAGCGGCTGGACCAGGCGAATAAGGCGGTTGTGACGGGTGATGATGCGGAGGCGTTGATTAACGAGAAGAAGGCGCAGATTGAGAAGGAGCCGAAGAATATGAACTTCCGCCGCGCGCTGGCCCGATTGTATGTTCAGAATAAGCGGTATGCTGAGGCGATTGAATGTTTGACTGAGGCGATTGAAGTGGCGGGTTCGATGGATCCGGAACTTGACCGTATGTTGTCGCAGACGCGTGTTCAATATTATGATCAGCAAATTGAGCTACTTAAGGGTGAAGGGCGCACGGAAGATGCTGAACAATTGGAAGCGGAGAAGAATCAATTTGTGTTTGATGATTTGGCCGCGCGTGTGGAGCGTTATCCGAATGATTTGCATTTGCGGTATGAGCTGGGGTTGCAGTACTTCACGTATGGTTATTACGATGAGGCGCTTGAGCATTTGCAGTTGGCGCAGAAGAGTCCGAAGGATCGGTTGTGGGCGCTTTATTATTTGGCGATGTGCTTCTTGATGAAGGGTCAGACCGATATGGCGGTGATGCAGTTGGAGACGGCGCGCGATCAGCTTCCGACGATGGATGATCTTAAGAAGAAAGTCGTATATCGTTTGGGTTTGTGTGCGGAAGAAGCGGGCGATTTGGAGAAGGCGTACAAGTGCTACAAGGATGTTTATTCGACCGATGTTGGGTTTGAAGATTTGTCTGAGCGCATGCTCGCTGTGAGCCAAGCTTTGCGTGAACAACAGCAGCAGGGGTAAGAAATGCCGCGGGGAAATTTATACGCCAATTTTTGGATTGGCAGCCCCAAGGAGAGTCGAACTCCTCTACCAAGCATGAAAAGCTCGTGTCCTAGCCGATAGACGATGGGGCCGTATCAACGAGTGCATATTATACCATATTTTAGGGTACCATTGCAAGAGGGAATTTCAAGAAAATGTCTAAAATGACTGAAAAGGACGCTTTTGTGGCTTTTAATCTCACTGATCAAGTAGGGCCGATTACGGTTGAAAAGTTGATTTTTCAGTATGGGAACATTGTTTCGGCGTGGGAGAATTATCCACATAAGATTTCGCGGCAGGGCAAGGCGGTAGATTTGGAGGCGGAATATGCGTTGGCGGCGCGGTATAAAGTTCAGATTTTGACGCCTGTTGATGAGGAGTATCCGCCCATTTTGAAGCGTCAGGCTGGGCATCCGTTGGCGCTTTATGTGTTGGGGGATCCCGCGGCACTTTCTAAGCCGGGTGTTTCGATTGTGGGGACGCGGCGCGCCACGACGTATGGGCTTGATGAGGCTTATGCATTTGCTTATGATTTGGCCGAGGCGGGATGGTCTGTGATTTCTGGGTTGGCGCTTGGGATTGATGCGCAAGCCCACCGCGGCGCTTTGGCTGCGCAAGGCACGACTGTTGGCGTTTTGGGTTCGGCGCTGGATTGTTTTTATCCTGAGCAGAATCGTAAATTGGCGCGCGAGATGGTGCAAAAGGGCGGTGCTGTTGTGAGTGAATTTCCATTTGGGCGCGAGCCTGATCAGCAGACGTTTCCGCAGCGTAATCACATTGTCGCGGCACTTTCTGCGGGGACGCTTGCGATTGAATGTCCAGCGAAAAGTGGCACGCTTATCACGTGTCGGCTCGCGGCAGAATTGGGGCGTCCTGTTATGGCTTTGCCTGCGCGTGTTACGGATCAAATGAGCAGTGGTTGTTTCAATTTGATTCGCAAGGGGGCTATTCTTGTGCGCAACGCAAATGATGTGATGAGTGCGCTTTCGGACTTGATCCCACATGCGACCTTGACGCGCAAACCAACGGACGAGGACGAAGATACGGATAAAAAAACTGCCGCGCCGCCGCCTGTGAGCGCGTCTCAACAGTCTGAACTTCCCACCATTTCAATTGAGGAATCCCTCATTTTGCGCGAGCTTGATGCTGCGGGTGTCACGATGGATCACCTCGTTGATAAAACAGGATTTGACGCTGCCAAAGTTGCCGCGCTTTGCATGGCTTTGCGCCTCAAGGGTCGCGTGCGTTATCTCCCTGGCAATCGCGTCGCTTTGCCGCGCGACGCCCACTAACGAAAGAAGGTTCACCCATGTTAACTTCCACGCGTGCGTACATCTTTGATATGGATGGTACGCTTATTTGCAACACGCAATACCACGTCATTGCCTGGCAAGAATTCGCCAAACGTCACGGTGGCACGATTACTGAAAAACAAATCCTCGATTGGATGGGCGCCCCCGCACGTTACTATTGCGAACAAATGTTTCCAGGGCTTACTGCGGACGACTATCAAAAGATGACGCACGAAAAAGAAGTCCTTTATCGTGAAATTTATAAGCCGCACATGCGTCTCGCCGATGGCTTGCGCGAACTTCTCGATCGCGCCCATCAAGCTGGCATTCTTTGCGCCGTTGCAACGGGCGGCACTACGGGTAACGTCAATTTTATTCTGGATGGGCTTGGCATCCGCGGCGATTTTGCCGCGATTGTTGATGCTGGAAGTTATAAGCGTGGCAAACCCGAACCTGATTGTTATTTGCAGGCGGCCGCGGCACTTAAGGTCGAGCCCAAAAATTGCGTTGTTTTCGAAGATGCGATTGCGGGTATTCATTCCGCCCAGGCTGCTCATATGCGTGTTGTCGCGATTACGACGACCAATTCCCGTGAGATTCTTGCCGCGACCCATCCTGATTTGATTATCGATTCCTTTCGGGAATTGAATCCAATCCCGTAATTCCACCACCGCGGCAGATTTTAGAGCGCGGATTTTTTGCAAACGAACAGCTAGACGAAAAAATTCAGGCTTGAAAAAGTAATTTCAAGGCTTGAAAAAGTGCCGCGGGAGGGGGCCAGATTAAAAA
>CAVGIZ010000138.1:0-6781 GCA_963629255.1 Anaerovoracaceae bacterium | reverse complement strand
GTTCACGATTGAGAGCGACATGTTCACGGGGTCGAGCACGATGTTTTCGGGTTCGTCGGGGACGTCTGCGCTGAATTATCGTTGTCGGTTCTATGTGGGGGCGGAAGGGTGCAAGAAGTGGCAGGAGTTTTTGGCCAATACGGAGTATGTGACGCCATGGAAGAGTTTGGATTCGACGGTGAAGGCGGAATACAAGAAGTATTTTGCGAAGGGGACGCCGTATGGGTTGACGACGGCGGCTGCGGCACTTTCGGATGGATCGGGATTGCCTGAGGCGGTTTGGGTGTTTTCGTTGAAGCCGATGGGGATGTGTATAAGGATACAGTGACCCAAGGTTTCGGGGGGCGGTGGCCAAGCTCAGCTTGGCCATCAGCACTAAGTGGCCCGGCGGAGCGGGCCGCGGCAAAACGCGGGACAGGTTTGGAAGGGGGTTGAAGGTTGGGCGGAAATATGGTATAATATGGGGCATGAACGTTAGAGAAGAGATTTTGAAGGCTGGTGCGATGTTGAGCGTCGCGCTGGGGGTTGCGTTTTGTTCTGTTGCGGAGACGGTGGTTGATGTGACGGGCGTGGGCGCGGAGAAGTTCACGGTTGCGGTGAATGTTTCGAACGCGGCGTATGCGAATAGCTTGAAGCGGAACTTGGAGCGGTCGGGCGTTTTTGTGGTGCAGGCGAATGGAGCGATCAAGGTGAGTGGGACGCCTGGTGGGGCTGTGAAGGTTGAAGGGCGCGGGAAGGTGTTGACGTCGACGGCGGCGGTGACGGATGAGAAGTCGGCGCGGATGGCGGCGCGGCGGTTGTCGGATGCGATGTGTGAGGCGTATGCGGGGCAGAAGGGATTTGCGTGTGATCAGGTGGCGTTTGTGAATCGGAAGGGGAAGAACAATTCGCAATTGTGTGTGGGGTATCCGGATGGGTATGATGTGATGCAATTGACGAGTGATGCGGCGGCGGTTGTGGGGCCGCGGTGGAAGGATGCGAACACGATGTTCTATACGTTCTTGAAGGCGGGGCCGCAGATTTATGAATACAATTTGGCGAACAAGACGCGGAAGCTGAGGTGGAGTTTCAAGGGGCTGACGACGGGCGCGGCAGTTTCGCCAGATGGGAAGCGGGTGGCGATTATTTTGTCGTTTCAGGGGAATCCGGAGTTGTATGTGATTGAGGGGGATCGGTACACGAGGCTGACGAACACGCCGAACGCGAGCGAGGGGCAGCCGGCGTGGAGTCCGGACGGGAAGAAGATTGTGTATGTGTCGGATGAGAGCCGGCATCCGCATTTGTATGTGGTGGATGTGGCGACGAAGAAGACGCGGCGTTTGACGTCGAAGGGGTCGCAGAATGTGGATCCGGATTGGGGGCGTGATGGGCGCATTACGTACATTACGAAGCGAGCGGGTGGTGCGCAGGTGGCGGTGATGGAGCCGGCGGAAGGAGAGGGCGCGGCGCGGCTTGTGACGGGGCCTGGGACGTGGGAGCATCCGTCGTGGTCGCGAGATATGCGGCATGTTGTGGCGGGGCGTGACAAGGCGATTTTCATTGTGGACACGTTGGAAGGTGGCGATGAGCCGCGGCAGATGTTTTCTGCGAACGGGAATTGGATTACACCTTCGTGGAGCAAGTAAGATGGCAGGTAGCAAGATAGATGTGGCGTACGTCGCGAATTTGGCGCGGTTGGAATTGACGGAGGAAGAGAAGGCCGTGTTTCAGCCGCAGCTTGAGACGATTGTGAAATATGTCGAGAAGATTTCGGCGGTGGATGTGGAGGGCGTTGAGCCGATGATGCATGGGCGGCCTTTGGTGAATGCGTTTCGAGAGGATGTGGTGCGGCCGTCGATGGACCGTGAGGTGGCGCTTGGGAATGCGCCGGCGCGAGTTGGGAATGAGTTTTTGTTGCCGAAGATTGTGGAAGGGGCGGAGTCATGAAGTTGTATGAGCTTGGGATTCAGGAGGCGCAGGCGGGGCTTGCGAAGGGCGAGTTTTGCGCGGCAGATTTGGTGCGTGCGATTATTGAGCGGGTGCATGAAAAGAATGGTGAGATTGGTGCGTATTTGACGTTTGATGAGGAGCAGGCGTTGAAATTTGCCGCGGAGAGTCCGAAGGCGGTGCCGATTGCGATTAAGGATTTGATTAATGTGGCGGGGCAGCCGTGTACATGCGCGTCGAAGATTTTGAAGGGATATGTGTCGCCGTATGATGCGACGGTGATTCGGAATTTGAAGGCGAATGGGTTTATTCCGGCGGGGCGCGTGAACATGGATGAGTTTGCGATGGGGTCGTCGACGGAGAATTCGGCGTTGGGGGTGACGCGCAATCCGTATGATTTGGAGAGGGTGCCGGGGGGGTCGTCGGGCGGAAGTGCCGCGGCGGTGGGTGCGAACATGTGCATTGCGGCGCTTGGGACGGACACGGGCGGGTCGATTCGTCAGCCGGCGAGTTTTTGTAATTGCGTTGGGGTGAAGCCGAGTTATGGGCGAGTGAGCCGGTATGGTGTGACGGCGTTTGCGAGTTCGCTGGACCAGGTTGGGCCGATGACGAAGAGTGTGGCGGACGCGGCGATTTTGTTGAGGGCGCTGGCGGGGCATGATGAGATGGATGGGACGACGCCGCGGGAAGAGGTGCCGGATTATTTGGCGGGGCTTGAGGGCGCGAATTTGAAGGGGGTTCGGTTGGGGCTTGCGAAGGAGTATCTTGAGGTCGCGGGGATGGATGCGGAAGTGAAGCGCATTACGGACGAGGCGATACGGAAGTGCGAGGCGGCGGGGGCGGAGCTGGTGGAAGTTTCGTTGCCGCACACGGAGTATGCGATGGCTGTCTATTACATCATTGCGCCGGCGGAGGCGAGTGCGAACTTGGCGCGGTTTGATGGGGTTAGGTATGGGCATCGTTCGGAGAAGGCGACGGATGTGTTGTCGTTGTATATGAAGAGTCGCGCGGAAGGGTTTGGGCCGGAAGTGAAGCGGCGTATTATTATGGGGACGTATGTGTTGTCGAGCGGGTATTACGATGCGTATTATGGGCGGGCGCAGAAGGTGCGGACGTTGATTAAGCGGGATTTTGATGAGGCGTTCGGGAAGGTGGATGCGTTGTTGACGCCGTGTGCGCCGACGCCGGCGTTCAAGATTGGGGAATTGCAAGATCCGCTGACGATGTATTTGAATGATTTGTATACGATTCCGTCGGCGTTGGCGGGTGTGTGTGCGGCGTCGGTTCCGGCTGGGTTTACGGCGGACACGAAGTTGCCGGTGGGCGTGCAATTCATCTGCGGCGGATTTGAAGAGGCGAAGCTCCTCCGCGTGTGCAAAGCGTTCGAGGACATCAACAAATAATTTACTATTCAAGGAGCAAAATCCAAATGGCAAAAACCAAAGTTACAATGGAAACGAACAAGGGAACAATTACCCTTGAGCTCGACGGAGATAAGGCACCGACGACGGTGGAAAACTTTCTTTCGTATGTGAAGGAGGGGTTCTACGACGGCACAATTTTCCATCGCGTGATCGACGGATTCATGATTCAGGGCGGCGGATTCACGCGCGACATGAATCAGAAGCCAACCCGCGGAGGCATTAAAAACGAGGCGATGAATGGACTTGCGAACAAACGTGGGACCATTGCAATGGCGCGGACGATGGTGCCTGATTCGGCCACGAGTCAGTTCTTCATCAACCTGATTGATAACGACTTTTTGAACTTCACTTCGCCGACCCCGCAAGGCTACGGATACGCCGTTTTTGGGGAGGTTGTTGATGGTATGGACGTTGTGGATGCGATCGCAAAAGTGAAAACTGGATACGCCGGGCCGCATCAAAATGTGCCGGAGGAGGCGATTGTCATCAAGAAAGTTTTTCTCGCTTGACATCATTTCGTGCTTGCAATTTGTCCGAAAAAAGACTATACTTAACACCATTGCGTTAAAAAAGGTAAAAAGGAAACAGACATGAAGAAGTTGCTACTCGTTGCTTTGGCCGCCATATTGACGGCTCCGGTCCTCGCGGACGAAACTGACGCGGCCAAGCCCGCGGCAGAAGTTCAGCCTGTGGAGAATCAGAACAAGGGTGTCATTTGGCCCGCGTTTTTCGCCATTTCTGAATGGCCGCAGACGCCGGACATTATTGGCATTCGTTTGACGATTCCGTTTTCGACGCGTCAGGAGAGCGTGACGGGCATTGACGTGGGTCTTTGGGGTCGTAGCAAGGACTTTGAAGGCTTCCAGGTGAACGTCATCCGCAATGATGTGAAGGACACGTTTGGCGGGTTCCAGGTTGGTTTGTACAACTCGGTGAACCGCGGCGATTTGTTCAGCATTCAGGCGGGTCTTTGGAATGAAGCGCAGAGCTTCCGCGGTTTGCAGATTGGTCTTGTGAACACGTCGGGCGATTCGCAGGGTTTCCAGATTGGTATTATCAACCGCACCGAAACGATGTATGGCTTCCAGCTGGGCCTCATCAACGTTATTCGTGATGCGGAATTTCCGATGATGCCAATCGTCAACATTGGCTTCTAATTTAGACGATGAACATTCGCCCGTTTGCGGCCATACGGCCAAACGCACAGGACGCGGCACTTGTCGCGTCGGTGCCATACGATGTTGTGGACACGGCCGAGGCGCGTGCGCTTGCGGCCAACAATCCGAAGAGCTTCCTCCACGTTTCGCGTCCGGAAATTGATCTTCCGGATGGCACGGCGTGCTCCTCGCCCGAAGCTTATGCGCAAGCGAAGAAAGCGCTCGCGGCACTTTTGGCGAATGGGACGCTCGTGCGCGATGAGGTGCCGAAGTTCTATGCTTATCGCCAGACGATGGGCAAGCATTCGCAGACGGGCATTGTCGCCACCTTCGATACGAAGGACTATCTTTCGGGCGTTCTGAAGCAACACGAGAAAACGCGCCGCGACAAGGAAGATGACCGCACGCGCCACATTGAAACGCTGGAGGCGCAGACGGGACCCATCTTCTTGACGTATCGCGATGACAAGGCAATTGACGAGATTGTTTCGTTGGCGTGTCACAATGCGCCGCTTTACGATTTTACGGCCGCGGATGGTATTCAGCACACGGTCTGGGAAATTGCCGCGGCACCGACGTGTACGGCGGATGAGTTGCAAGAACTTTTTGCGCGCATTCCGGTCGCTTACATTGCGGATGGTCATCATCGCGCGGCGGCGGCCGCACGCTATGCGCAAGCGCACAACTTCGAGGGCGAATCGCGCTACGTCATGGGCGTCATCTTCCCTGCTTCTCAATTGAAGCTCCTTCCGTATAATCGCTTGGTGCATACGCTGAATGGACTTTCCACGTACGAATTTCTTTCCGCGATTAGTGCGAACTTTTCGATTGGCGAGAAGGGCGAGCGCAATTGCCGCATGTATTTTGATGGCGAGTGGCGCGAGCTTTCGTGGCGCATTCCGTTGAACGCGGATGTTGTTTCGGCGCTGGATGTTTCGTATTTGCAGGACAAGCTTCTCGCGCCGATTTTGGGCATCAAGGATCCGCGGACGGATGAGCGCATTTCATTCGTCGGCGGCATCCGCGGCGAACAGGAGCTTGTGGCGAAGGTTGATTCGCTCGCGGCAAAAGTTGCGTTCTCGATGGAGCCTGTGACGGTTCAGGAGATGATGGCCATTGCCGATGCGGGTGCGATTATGCCGCCGAAGTCGACGTGGTTTGAGCCGAAGTTGCGGAGCGGACTTTTCATTCATTCGGTGGTATGAAGCGGCGCTTTCTTCGATATTGGATTCTTCTTCTGCGCAAGATCGTGACCGAGCAAGCGACGCCTGAGTACATTGCGGGCGGCTGGGCGCTCGGGATGTTCATCGGCTGCGCCATTCCATTCGGATTGCAATTGGCCGTTTCGATTCCGCTTTCGTTCATTTTGCGCGTCAGCAAAATTGGCGCGACGGTCGGGACACTTCTCACGAATCCCGTCACCATTTGGTTTGTCTATCCTGCGCAAACGTGGGTTGTCTATCGCATCTTCTTTGGCGATGGCAACTATCAACTCCCCAATGAATGGACGTGGGAGGCGGTGAAATCTTTGACGGGGCCTGTCGTGTTTTCATTCTTTATGGGCGGATTGATTCTGGCCTTTATCTTGACGCCGCTGACGTACTGGGGTGTGAAGCGCCTCGTCATTGCCAATCGTGCGCGGAGGGAAAAGCGCCGCGAACGGCGTGGTGCGAAGAAGGCCGCAAAAAGTGCCGCGGCCCAAGCATGATTTCACCCGAGACCATCGCGCGGATTCAATCGCTCATGGCCGAAGCCCATGTCTATGAGGAGGACCTTGACGAATCCTTTATCCTTGGTGGTGGGCCTGGCGGACAAAAAACAAATAAGACGTCCAACGTCGTTCGCCTTTCGCATGAACCTTCTGGCTTGATGGTGCGCTGTGGCCAGACGCGGAGTCGCGAGACGAACCGTTGGCTTGCACGGCGCACGCTCGCCGAGATGATTTTGGAGCGGGAACAAGGGAGAAAAAGTGCCGCGCAGCAGGCGAGGGAGAAGATTCGGCGGCAGAAGCGCCGCCGGTCGCGTCGCCAAAAACAACGCATGCTGGCGGATAAGCGGGCTCATTCCGAAAAGAAAGCAAATCGGCGGAGAGTTGATAGCGAGGGGGACTAAGGGTGCGGCGGACCGTCCGCAGCGAATAAAAAGCACCCTTATCCCCCCTCGACCCCCCTAATCCCAGAAGCGGCATTCTTCGCCGCAAGCGGCGAGAGAATGCCGCGGTCGGGTGATTACGGGGTGCGAATCGGGGTGAATAATGTTCACTGAGCGCGGCAG
>CAVGIZ010000137.1:0-6817 GCA_963629255.1 Anaerovoracaceae bacterium | reverse complement strand
ATATGATATAATACACATATCTTAAGTCAGAGAAGGTTTAGTCATTATGAAAAAGCCAATGTTTACGAGGGTTTGCGCGAGTCTGTTGATTGGCGCAGGGGTTATTTTTGCCGCGAATGGGGCAAATGAATGGTCGTATAGTGATGGGAAAATCACGAAAGGTGATTGGTCCATTGTGGCGACGTATACGGAGGGGTCGAATGCGATTACGTTGGGGGCGATTGAAAGTGTCGCGGCGGATGGGATATTGGATATGAGGGATATGACGGTTGGGGGCGCGGCGATTACGGCGTTGACGTTGCCAAAGAGTTCGGCGTGGGAGAAGGTTGTGGTTAAGGAATTTTATGTGGACCATGTGGCGAACACGACTTTGGATGCGCTGTTTGGTCAGGATGTGGATTTTGCACAATACTACACAGGCGGCAATACAAACATTACGCGCGTGGAAGTTAGGAGTGATGTGGTTGAGAGGGTCAATAATTTTGTCGCGGGATGTGATAATCTGAAGCATCTTGTTTTGGATTGTCCGAAGTTGAATTATTATGGTTGTACGCCGTTTGCTGGGACGGGTGGGTTTACGAATGACATTCAGGATGTGGTGAAGCCATGGGCGACGCTTTCGAGTGGTGATACGCGTGGGTTTCGTTTTGGATATGGTCTTGGGGCCATGACGGGGTCGTTTATTTTGACGAATGTGGCGTCGTGGGTTGAGGTGAGTGCGAGTGTATTGAGTGTGACGAATGTGTGGATTCGCTGGGACGGGACGACGTATCCGGGTTTGAGTTTGAGGGATGTTCAGACGGTGAAGATTGAGATGCCGAATGTGACGAAGATGGGGACTTTGTCGGGGGTGACGAATGCGATTGACGTGGGGGAATTTATTCCGAAGAGTATTGCATCGATTGGAGAATATACGATTCACGATTGTGCGGTGACAGGGACATTGACGTTGACGAATTTGACGGAGATTACACAAAACAATAACCTGGGGGTTTGCTATGCGACGAGCATTACGGGAGGTGATTTTGCGGGGCCGATTGAGAATATGTGGCGGGGTTGGGTGCAGAATGGTTCGGCGTGGACGAATGTGGCGTTGAACTGCCCGATGTTGACGAATATTGTGGATTGGGCGTTTGGGTTCAAGACGGGGGTGCCATTGGAGTTGAAGATTTATGGTCCGGTGAAGCGTAAGAGTGGGTATCCATGGACGCAGGAGTTGGTGGACAACATTTTGAATAGTGTTGCCGCGGTGACGGATGTTTCGGCGATGAAGATGACGTTCTATTGTTCGCGCAAGCAAGGGTGGGTGGACTTTTCGGGTTGCCGGAAGATGACTGCGGAAGAAAAGGCAAAAGCGCCGGCGGATTGCTTTGGTATTTATACAAATGCTGCGGGGGCGATCAAGGCTTGGATGGTGCATTTGCCGCAGCCGGATGACCCAAGCGGGATGTGCATAAGGATACAGTGAGGCCCCGAGGGCGGGACTAAGGGTGTGAGACACCCTTATCCCCCCTCGACCCCCCTAATCCCATTTCCGCGGCACTTTTGCCGCAAGCGTCAAGAAGTGCCGCGAAGAAGGGCTTGAGGGGACGACGAGAGAATAGAGGATTTTCTTTTTGAAAGAGGTGATGTTATGAAGAAGATGATTATAGCGATGAGTTTGGTGGGGATGGGGATGGGCGCGGGGGCGAGTATTCCTGCGCTGACGCCTGTTGAACGCAAGGATATGCCGTATATTGTGGAGCGGTGGAATGAGAAGAAAAAGGAAATTGCCGCGGGTGGGGCGAAGGTCGTTTTTATTGGGGATTCGATTACGCACTTTTGGGAGAATTATGGTGGGGGCGCGTATGGGAAGTATTTTGTCGCGGGGGATGCGAAGGTATTGAATTTGGGGTTTGCGAGTGATCAGACGCAGCATACGTTGTGGAGGATTCGTGAGGGGGCGTTGGATGGGTATGAGGCGAAGTGCATTGTGGTGATGATTGGGACGAACAATGCGGGGCTTGGGGGCGTGCCGGCGATGGATACGGTGTTTGCGATTCGTGAGATTTTGGAGGCGATTCGGAAGAAGCAGCCGAAGGCGCTCGTTGTGCTGCATCCGATTTTTCCGAGGGGGAAGGACAAGGGGGATACTCTGCGGAAGGTGAATGAGGTGGTGAATCGTGAGATTCAGAAGTTTTGCAATGGGAAGGATATTGTGTGGTGTGATTTTACGGATCAGTTGATGACGGAGGATGGGGAGTTGCCAGTGGAATGGTTTGGGGATTATTTGCATCCGTCGGGAGTGGCGTATGAGATTTGGCATTCGGCGTTGCATCCGTATATTGAGTATGCGCTGTCGGATGGGGCGAGGGGGAGCGCGGCGAATCGCTATCCGGGGAGGGTGAGGCGTGAGGCGTTGCGGATGAGTGGGAGTGGGTATGCGTGGCCGGTGTCGCGGATTGGGGCTGGTGGCGCGGAGGAGTTTGTTTGGCGTGGGAAGATGTTGGAGAAGCGCAATGAGATTTGTTCGCTGAAGGGGAAGGATGTGGACGTGGCGATTTTGGGCGGGGGGACGTTGGGGAATTGGGATTATGATGGGAAGGGGTTTGCGGATTGGAAGGAAGGGCGGACGGTGTTGGTGCTCGCCGGGTTTCATGAGAATTTTGGGAATGTGATGTGGAATGCGCAGAATGGGTTTTTGGATGGGTATCGGGCGAAGGTTGTGGTGGTGTCGCAAGATGCGCCGTGGTTGGGGGCGAGCGCGGCAGAAAAGGCAGATGGGATGAAGAAGTTGGTGGAAGTGGTGCGTGGGAAGCAGCCGCAGGCGAAGATTGTGGTGACATCGATTTGGCCGACGGCGGAAGATGGGACGGAGGCGGAGAAGAGTAATGCGGCGGCGAATAAGGCGTTGAAGGAGGCGTTGGGGAAGATGGGGAATGTGGAATGGGTGGAGATGCGCGGGGCGAAGGATGTGGGGAGCTGGAAGAAAGTGGTTGCACCGGCGGCGGGTATTTAACTCCGAGCCTAACAAAAAGCTTCGGCTAACGCCTTCGCTTGCTTCGCGATGAACAGGCATGAAACAGGTTTGGAAAGTTTGGGAGGTTGGGGTTGAGCGTGTAGATCGTTTTGGGGGTTGAGGTTTGGTCGGGAATATGGTATAATATAGGGTATGAAAATGTTTAGCAGGTTTTTGGGTGCGGTGATTTGTGCCGCGGTGGTGCGCGGTAGTTTTGCCGCGGAGAAGGTATCGCTGGATGGGGTGTGGGATTTCACGTTTCAGAAGGGCGTGGGGCTCGAGAAGGCCGCGGCAGATTTTGTGGCGGTCGATAAGATGATGGTGCCGGGGTGTTTTGATGTGATGCCGCGGTATTACAATTTGCGGGGGCTGGCGCAGTATCGGAAGGTGATTCATTTGGATGAGGCGGTGGCGCATGCGTATTTGAGAGTGAAGGGGATGGGGCTTCAGGCGAAGTTTTTTGTGGATGGTCGGGAAGTGGCCTATTCGCCGTATGCGTGGAGTACGCTGGAGATTGGATTGGGTGCGCTTGGGGCGGGGTGGCATGAGATTGTGGCGGCTTTGGATAATCGGATTACGGCGAAGCCTGAAGATTTGTTTCAGCCGCATTATGATTTTTATGGTTCGGGTGGATTTTACCATGGGATTGATTTGGTGACGTATGCGCGCGCGGCAGAAATTTCGCGGGTGTATGTGCGGACGATGGATTATCGGACGGGGAAGGTTGAATTGGAATTGGGTTTTGTGGGAGAGGCGCCGAAGGGGAAGGAGTTGAAGGCGCGGGTGGCGTTTGATGAGGGGGCGGCGCAGGAGATTTTGTTTGAGGATGGGAAGGCGGTGGTGAGCGTGCCGAATTTCAAGTTGTGGAGTCCGGAGGCACCGAATTTGCATTGGGTGAAAGTTGCCGCGGAGGGGCTTGGGGAGAAGTCGGAGCGGTTTGGGATTCGTGAGATTAAGACGGACGGGAAGAAGATTTTGCTGAATGGGAAGGAGCTTTATTTGCTGGGGGTGAATCGGCATGAGTCGCATCCGGAGTTTGGGTATGCGACGGGGAAGCCGTTGATGATGGAGGATGTGCAGATTATGAAGGACTTGGGGTGTAATTATGTGAGGGGGTCGCATTATCCGCAGACGGAGGATTTTCTTGATTTGTGTGATGAGGCGGGGTTGATGGTTTGGGAAGAGTCGCTTGGGTGGGGAAATTGGGAAGTGAATTTGACGAATGAAGTTTTTTGTGCGCGGCAGATTGAACAGACGCGGATGATGGTGCGCAATTCGTTCAATCATCCGTCGATTATATTCTTTGGATTTTTGAATGAGAATGGGTCGAGCACGTTGCCTGGGAAGGAGTTGATTCGGAAGTTGTGTGAGACGATACGTGCGGAGCGGTCGGGGCGGCTTGTGACGTGGGCGTGCCACCAGGTGATGAGTCATGATTTGGGGAATGAGTTCACGGATGTGATGGCGTATAATGCGTATCCGGGGTGGATTAATGAGCCGGACCCGGTGGACAATGCGACGCTTGTGAAGGCGTGCGTGGATGCGACGACGGCGAATGTGACGACGCTGAGGAAGGACTTTGGGGACAAGCCGATTATTGTGGCGGAGATGGGGACGTGCGGGATTTATGGGCATCATGATCGGGGCGGGGCGCAATGGACGGAGGAGTTTGAGGCGGAGTGGCTCGACGCGGCGATCAATGCGGTGTTTGCGAACAAGGAAGTCGTGGGGTTTACGATTTGGCAGTATGCGGATACGCGGAGTTATTTCCGCGGTGGGGCGAGTATTCGGGGGAAGCCGTTTGCGATGAATTTGGCGGGGGTTGTCGATGGGTATCGGCGGGAGAAACTTGCCACGGGTGTGGTGAGGAAGTTGTTCAAGGCCAAGGCGGCTGAGAGGAAGTAAGGAGGCTGTATGAAGAAGTTGATGTTGTTGGGTGCGGTTGTGATGTGCGGGCTTTGCGCGATGGCGGAGGGTCCGAAGGGGATGCAAGTGTTTCGTCCGGGGGAGGTGAAGGTTGGGGGCGAGATGTTGCGGCGGATGGAGATTACGGCGGAGCGGGCGATGGCGCTTGACTTTGAGAATTTGTTTGCGCGGCACTTTCGGGTAAGGAAGGAGAATCCGGATGTGTGGGGCGGGTTTGCTGGATATGGGATGGTGCTGGATGGGATTGTGAAGGCGGCGGCGCATGGGGTGTGCGGGGAGAAGTTGGTGGAGTTCAAGAAGAAGTGGATTGAGGATTTGATTCGGACGCAGACGGCGGATGGGGATATTTCGATTTTTGCCGCGGGGAAAGGTTGGTGGGATGATCATGAGAAGGCGTATATTTTGCAGGCGCTCGTATTGGACCATCGGTATTTTGGGGAGGTGGCGAGTTTGGAGGCGGCGGTGAAGCTGGCCGGGTACATGATGGCGCATGGGGCGACGGCGCAGTTGGGGCTGGATACGGCGTTTGTGATGTTGGCGGAGGAGACGGGGGACAAGAAGTATTTGGAGTATGCGAAGGCGGCGTTTGCGGAAGAGGGGGATATGTGGGATTACAATCGGGCGCTCGTCGTGAATAGCGTGGGGCATGTGTATACGTGCTTGCAGAGGATATTGGCGCAGGTGCAATATGGGCGCGTTGCGGGGGTGCGGTCGGAGGCGATGGAGCGGTCGGAGGCGAGGCTTTGGGAGAAGTTGTTTAGGGAGGATTATATGTCGATTTCTGGGACGTGCAGTGGGATGCCGTGTGCGGGAGAGATGTGGGATGATTCGCAGAGGGGGCTTGGGCGTTGGGGCGAGACGTGTGCGACGGCGTATTTGTTGAGGCTCGCGGCAGAAGTTGAGAGGAGGGATGGCGCGGCCAAGTTTGGGGATTTGTATGAGAGGGCGTTGTGGAATGCGTTTTATGGGGCGCAGGCGGGGGATGGGACGAAGATGAGGTATTTTGTGCCGTTTGATGAGTGTGGGGAATGGTATGAGCGTGAGACGTATTGCTGTCCGAACAATTATCGGCGGATGGTATTTGAGGTGCCGGATGCGGTTGTGATGAGGGCGACGGACGGGGTTGTGGTGAATTTGTATGCGCCGTGTGAGGTGAAGGCGGAGGGGATTGAGATGAAGGTGGAGACGGCGTATCCGGAGTCGGGGTCGGTGAAGATTTGGTACAAGGATGCGAAGGGCGCGGCACTTTATTTGAGGGTGCCGGCGTGGTGCGAGGGGGCGACGGTGGACGGGAAGAAAGTTGCCGCGGAGAAGGGATGGGCGAGGATTGTGGGGGATTGGAAGGCGGGGAGAGAGGTGAAGGTTGATTTGCCGATGGCGCCGCGCCTTGTGAAGGGGACGAAGGCGCAGGGGAATCGTGTGGCGGTGATGTGTGGGCCGCGGGTGTTTGGAGTGTCGCCGGAGAAGTTGACGGATAAGAGGAATTACGCGGCGGATATTATATTTCTTGAGGCGGGGCGGCCGATGGAGTATACGGGCAAGGGCGTGAAGGTGACGTTTGGGATGAATTCGAGGAATTTGGATGAGATGGGGACGGAGTTGGTGCCGTTTATGGATGAGAAGCGGACGCGGACGTTTTTCCCGTTTGTGGAGAAGAAGGGGATTGCGTGGGTGGATGCGTTGAAGGGGAATGAGGCGATTTTGGTTTGGACGGAAGAGCTTGAGAATTGAGGGGAAGCGCGGCAGTTTTAGTGAGTTAGGGGGAGATTTTAGGGTGGTAACGGGGGAACGTCAGGTGTTTCAGGGGGTGAATTTAGGTTAAAGTCCATAACTTTTCCCGAAAAAGTCCATAAGATTTTTAAAAAAGTCCATAAGAATTTGGAAAATCTTATG
>CAVGIZ010000136.1:0-6873 GCA_963629255.1 Anaerovoracaceae bacterium | reverse complement strand
GGGGGTTTTTAGGGGGTCGAAAAGGGGGTTTTTAAAGTGCCGCGGAGGGCGGGAAAAAATTAGAGAGATTTGGGATTGAGTTTAGTTCGGAAATATGGTATAATATAGGGCGTTATGCATTCACTCGCGAAACAGCTTAATGAAACGCTTGGTGCGGCGGCAGATTTTCTCTCGCCGGCTGGGCTTCGTATGTATTTTCCGTATGGCGGGATTCTGGGTCAAGGAGCCGAGGCCAAGAAGTGTACGATCAATGCCACGATTGGCATGGCGTTTGAAGAAGATGGGACGCCGCTTGTCATGGATTGCTTCAACAAGAATACGGCGCTTGGAAAGCGTGCATTTTTGTATGCGGGGTCGTTTGGCATTGCCACGCTGCGGGATGTGTGGCGGGCGATGGAGCTGAAGAAGAATCCGTCGTTGAAGAAGGTGGAGTTTTCGAATCCGGTTGTGACGAATGCGTTGACGCATGGGCTTAGGATTGCCGCGGAATTATTTGCCGCGCCGCAGGATGAGCTTGTGGTGCCAGATTTGTTTTGGGATAATTACCAATTGATTTTTGGTGAGGCGGTTGGTTGCAAGCTTGCGACGTTCAACACGTTCAAGAATGGGGCGTTTGATGCGGCTGCGATGAAGAAGGCGTTGATGGCGCCGACGAAGGGTAAGAAACTTTTGCTCCTGAACTTTCCGAATAATCCGACGGGTTACACGGCGACGATTGAAGATGCGAAGGCGATTGTAGCGGCGGTGAAAAGTGCCGCGAAGAGTCAGAAGATTGTTGTCATTTTGGATGATGCGTATTTCGGGTTGGTGTATGAGCAGGGGATTCATGAGGAGTCGTTGTTTGCGGAATTTGCGACGCTTGATAAGAATGTGCTGGCGGTGAAGCTGGATGGCACGACGAAGGAAGATTATGTGTGGGGCTTGCGTGTGGGGTTCATCACGTTTGCGTTCAAGGGTGCGACGGCGGAGCAGTTGAAGGCGTTGGAGGCGAAGGCGGCGGGGAATGTGAGGAGTTGCATTTCAAACGCGTCGTCGATTGGTCAGCACATGGCTTTGGCGGCGTATTCGGACAAGAATTACGGGAAGGAAAAGAAGCAGAAGTATTCCGTTTTGCGTGCGCGGTACAATGAGATTCGGCGGATTTTGGCGAAGCATCCGGAGTATGAAAAGGCGTTTGAGGTGATGCCGTTCAACAGTGGGTATTTCATGTGTGTGAAGCCGATTGGGGTTGAGGCGGAGAAGGTGCGCAAGCATTTGATTGCGAAGTATTCGACGGGGACGATTGTGCTGTCGGGTTTGATTCGTTTGGCGTTTTCGACGATTCCGCGGCCGAAGTTGGCGGCGCTGTTTGCGAATGTGGCGAACGCGATTTGGGATTTACAAAAGAAAAAATAAAACACCATAAAAAAAGAGGAGTGAAGCGATGAAGAAAGTATTGATTGCGATGGGAAGCGCCGCGATGGCGGCGGTTTTGTGGGCGGCGGCGCCCGCGACGAATAAGGCGGAGAGCGTCAAGTTTGCGTCGATTAAGATTGCGGATGTGACGACGACGACGAACGCGATTGTGCGGCTTGCGCAGCATTGTTCGCCTGGAATTGAGGGCATGATGTTTGCGATGCCGATGGTGCAGGCGTTCCTTCAAAATGATTATACGCGCGAGCTGGGGCCGATGCGCCTCGGGGCGAATGTGCTAAGTCTTTTCTATGCGACGGAGGAAGCGTTGGCGTCGGATGAAATGATGGATGAGGCGGATGTTGTGGTGCTCTATCCGACGGCGTGGACGAAGGAAAAGTTTTTGGCGGCGCACACGAATGCGGTTGAGAAGAATGGCGTGATTCAATATTTGTTCAAGGGCGGGAAGACGATGGACGCGGTGTTTTCGGCCGATGGCAAGTGGGTCGCGACGAGTGATGCGCCGGGCGCGGCGTTGAGGGGAATTAAGGAAATTGCCGCGGCGGAGAAGTCGATGGATGGGGATGTGGTGCAATTTGAGGCGTCGCATTTGGATGGATTGCGTTTCTCGCCGGCGATGCCTGTTGTAAATGAGAAGGCTGAGACGCAGGATGAAGTGATGGAACTGGTGCGGCAGATTGAGCGCGGTATGGTTGGGTTGAAGGTGACGGCGAAGGGGCTGGAGATTCATGGGGCGATTACGCCGAAGGCTGGGACGGAGATTGCGAAGGTTGGGAAGATTGCACTGAAGGGAGATGGCGAGGGCGCGGCACTTTTTTCGAAGGCTGACGCGCGGGCGGTGTGTGCATTTGCCGCGGCGGAGAATTCGGGCGGGGAGTATGGCATGCAAGGGAAGGATACGGTTGAGATTTTCAAGAAGGCGTTCAAGGCGGCGGGCGTTGATTTTGTGAGCGTGACGTATTCGGAGAAGGAAAAGAACAATGGGTATAAGACGTATGAAGTGGATGTGGGGAAGTTGACGAAGGAAGTGTATGCGCTGACGCAATCGAATGCGTTGACGAATCTTCTCGAGGAGCTGAATAAGGCTGCGGACAAGGAGGAAAAGAAGTTTACGGCGGAGGGTCCGGAAGTGCGTGGGCAGTCCATTTTGAAGGGCGTGAAGCCGGCGACGACGGTGAGGCAGAAATATGCCGCGGTGATGGGGGATGTGGAGAAGAAGCCGATTCATACGGCGTGGGTCGGGTCGGTTTATGATGCGCTCAAGGTGAGTTTGCCGTTGGTGATGGAGGCGGTTGGACCGACGAACGAAGTGGTGCAAGCGATGAAGCCGATGGTGGAAATGTTGCCCGCGGTGGATGATGCGGCGACGGCGATGGTGGTTTGGAATGAGGGCAAGGAGCTTGTTTATACGATTCGTCTTTCGAAGGGCGAGCTGTATGGGGTTTGCTCGGCTTTCAAGATGGCGACGATGATGAGCCAGGCGGGATGTGCCGCGGGTGATGAGGACGACGAGGAAGAAGAAGACGACGACGACCTATGAAGCTTGAGGCTTACGCAAAAGTCAATCTGACGTTGGAAGTATTGGGCGTGCGGCCCGATGGGTACCATTTGATTCGGTCGGTGCTCTTGCCGGTTTCGCTTTCGGATACGATTGAATTGAAACCGTTCCATACGATCACGAGTGATGTGCCTTTTGCGGATGACCTGTGCATCAAGGTGGCGAGAGATTTGGCGGAGCGCGCGGCGTGGGAGGGGCGCGGCATTGCGTTGAAGGGCGTCGCGATTCATGTGGAAAAGCGCATTCCGGTGGGTGGCGGTTTGGGCGGTGGTTCGGCCGATGCCGCGGCAGTTTTGGTGGGGCTCAATGAGCTTTGGCAATGTGGGTATACACGTGAACAATTGGCCCAAACGGGCGCGGCTGCTGGAAGCGATGTGCCAGCCCTCGTGATGGGCGGAGCCGTCTTAATGGAGGGACGCGGCGAAATTGTCACGAAAATCGAGAGTCCGAAAACTGTCAATTTTGTACTTCTAAGCCCTCAAATTGGTTGCTCAACGAAGAAAATTTACGAACGAAGCAGATTTCGGTTGACAAATGACCCGAAAATAGTGTATAATGTACGTCAATCGCTCGTAGAGGGCGACTGGAAGATGGTTGAGGCGGCACTGGTCAATGACCTGCAGGAGCCAGCCATCGAGGTCGTACCCGAGGTGGGCGCGGCACTTGACGTCTTGAAGGCGGCGGGGATTGAGCGGCCACAGATGAGCGGTAGTGGATCGACAGTGTTCGGCCTCGTCCCGGATGAAACGCGGGGACGTAAAATTGCGGCGTTTCTGACTGCGCAGGGTCTCCGGGCCTGGGCAGTGCATTCAATTGTCCCGTGATGTAATGGCAGCATAGAGGTTTTTGATACCTTTCGAAGTGGTTCGAATCCACTCGGGACAACCATTCATTTCATCCCCTTCCCTTCTCTTCCGCGGCACTTTCGCCCCAAACCCTCATAGTCCACGCAAACGGCCCTTTAGAGCCCTTCTCTGCGCAAACCCGACCCGCGGCACTTCTCCCACGCCCCAAGCCCTCACAAGCCCCGTACGCGCCCTCTACGCCCCTCGCCCCCACATAGCATAAAAAAGAAGAAGGACGCGGCAACCACGCGTCCTTCCCTCTCTTTGTTGGAAAAGTCGTTATCTTTACCAGGCGTAATGCGCGAACGCCTTGTTCGCCTGTGCCATCTTATGGACATCGTCACGCTTCTTGATGACGTTGCCCTGTCCCTGGAAGGCATCAATAATCTCAGCAGCAACCGCCGCCGGCATGCCCATACCATGACGCGCACCCGCATACTGCGTCGTCCACCGGAGCGCAAGCGACAACTGACGCTTCGCAGCAATCGGCACCGGCACCGGATACGTCGTACCACCCACGCGGCGGGTCTTCACCTCAACCTGGGGCTTCATATTGTCAATCGCGGCAGAAACAACTTCGAGCGGCTCCGTGAACGTCTTCTCGTCCTTGACGAACTTCGCCGGATCCTTCTCCATCGCCTCACGAACCTTATCGATTGCACCGTACACAATCTTCTCCGCGACGGACTTCTTACCGTCCTTCATAATAACGCGGATCATGTGCGCAACGAGCTCCGAATTGTACTTCGGATCAAGGCTCACGCGCTTTTCAATCTTTTTCGCTCTGCGTGACATAGCTTACTTCTCTTCCTTCTTCTGGCGCTTCATACCATACTTCGAACGGCTGCGGTTGCGACCGTTCACACCAAGGGAGTCCAGCTTACCACGAATAATGTGGTAACGCACGCCCGGGAGGTCCTTCACACGGCCACCACGCACCAGAACAACGCTGTGTTCCTGCAAGTTGTGACCTTCACCCGGAATATAGGCCGTCACCTCAACGCCCGTCGTCAGGCGCACACGGGCAACCTTACGAAGAGCCGAGTTCGGCTTCTTAGGAGTCATCGTCTTAACGACGAGACACACGCCACGGCGCTGCGGGCAAGCCTTCAGCGCCGGCGACTTCGAGTAAGACGCAAGCGGTTGACGACCCTTGCGAATCAACTGATTAATAGTCGGCATTATGTAATAGTCCTTACTTTTCCAACAGAGCGTATATTATACCATATTTTACCCCGATTCGTCAATAGGGTATTTTTACTTTTTTTTAGACCCCATTTTCCACCTCTCCCACACCCCAATTCCCTCGCTTTTCCCCTGTCTTTTAGCCACTTTCCACACCTTCCAACCCAAATCTGCCGCGCCCAAAACGAAAACCGCGGCACTTCTGCCGCGGCCCCATCACCCTCCCAATCCCCTGCTACCCCTACTGTATCCGAATCACAAAGCTCGACGCCTCCACCGTCAGCAACTCAATCTCGCGGCAGTTCGAATGCGACCCATCCTTCACTTCAATCTTCAGCCACTTCTTCCCCGCAAACGCACCCTTCGGAATCGGCAACTCAATATACTTCCCCGACGAATCCGAAAAGTTCCTCAGCGTCGTCTTCAACGAATCAATCGCCGTCCAATTCGCCTCCGACACCCCCGTCGGCTTCACAAAATACAACGTCCGCGGCGCCACCACGGCCGTCGACTGTATCGCACCCGTAAACTCCAAATCATCCGCCGTCACAGAAAATGGATAAAGGTCAATACACCGCGAAAAACACACCAGCCCCACATTCGGTCCCGTATCACGCGGATACAACCGAATCGATGAATAATCCTTCGTCGGATCCAACTTGAATATAATCGCCGATACCCCAGTCCCACTTTCAACATACCCGTTACTCGTCTTTCCATCATAAAAGTAATAGGCCGAATTGGAATTATACGCGACACCATTCGAATTCGTCGCCATCGCATCCTTCGTATCCACCACATACGCTTCGAGCGTCATCATCTCCGCCCGCGCCGAGAAAAACCACGTCTTGCACCCCGCATACCACTTCCCCTCCGAATTCGCCCGCACAAACACACGCGAATACCTCCGCCCGCGCCCAATCCCCTTCACCGCAATCGAAAACGCATCCCCCGCGGCAAAAGTCTTATCCGCCTTCACAACCTGCCCATTCGCCTGCCACTTGGCAAAATCATCATCATAATCCCTATCCGCAATCGCCACACAAACCTCGCCCGCATCCCCTTCCACATACACAACCTTCCCCGTATACGTATAATTCCCCTCATCCAAATTGTCCACAATCGGCGCCAACACCCGCACACTCGCCTCCGCACTCCACATCTCAAACCCACTAAAACTCGAATAATTCTGATAATCCGTCAGATAATAATACCGATACGCCGCAATCCCCTCATAATTCGTCAGCGTGTTATACGCCCCAATCGTTGCCATCCCCAAATAATTGGACACCACAAGCGTCATGTTCTGCCACCTCTTATTCGCCGCGTCTTCCCGATTGTTCGTCCCCCACAACCGAAAATGATCCCACCGCGACGCAAGGTTTGATTCATTCCGCGTCTTGAAACACACCCCCGTCAACTTCCGCGCCGACCCCACATCAAACCAAAACCCACTCCCATCATTCATCGCCCCATACCCACGTTCATGAATATACGGCGACCACCTCTGCACCGAACCTTCCATATCCATGACGAGCACTTGCAACATCCCGCCTGCAATCGTTTCCTCAGCCCGAACCTCATTCGAGCCAAAAATAACCGCCGCGCCAATCCCAAGAAAAGCGCAAACCCTAGTAAATACTGGTGTTTTCATAATTCTTAACCTTCTATGACTTAAAGATACCTGTATTATAGCATTTTTTTGTCCCCTGTCAAGGGGGAAAATGCAAAATTACGAAAAATCCGCCGCGCCCCCACCGCGGCAAATCTGCCACGATGCCCTCCAAACCCCCTCCCCTCACCCCCTCAAATTGGTCGCCTCCCCCTCTAACAAAGGTCCATTCCCAGCCTTTCTTTGGTACGATTAGCCCA
>CAVGIZ010000135.1:0-6905 GCA_963629255.1 Anaerovoracaceae bacterium | reverse complement strand
GGCACAAGCTTTCGAAGGACGAGCGCGAGAAGGCGCTTGAAGCGATGAAATTGAAAGGAGGCGTGGCGATGTAGTGTGGGATGAGGGCAATCCACTTTTCATGAAAAGTGGATTAGAAGCTGGTTACAGCATTGATCTTTGACAATTGAATAGTTTTTGAGGCGTAAAAATCTGCCGCGGTTAGGGGCTGGTATTTGCCGCGAAAATATGGTATAATATACGCTGTCCTCACAGAAAGGATTATTAGAATGAATACGACATTGAAAATGAGTTTTGCCGCGATTGCGGTTGCTTGTGGAATATCTGTCGCACGCGCGGCAGAGCAGGTCACGAAAGAGGCGCTCTCGGCGTCGCTTGATCGCGCGGCAAAGTTTCTCATCGCGAAGCAAGATGCGAAAGATGGCCATTGGTCGGATGCGCAAATGCCGGCGTTGACGGCGTTGCCGCTGTGGGCGCTTTCGGGCGTCGGGGCGGATAAGGCCGTGCGCGAGAAGGCGGCGAAGTTTGTGTTGTCGACGCAACGTGAGGATGGTGGATTTTACGTTCCGAAGCCGGGGCGCGGCGGTTCAGGCTTGGGGAATTACAACACGGCGGTTTGCTTGTCGGCCCTGTTTGAATCGAAGCTCGCACCCGTTGCGGCGATGCTCAAGGCGCGTGAATACATTGCGGGCTCGCAGTTGACGGGTGATGATACGATGGCGGGCGGTTTTGGGTATGATCGCATTTCGCGGCGGCGGTATGCGGACTTGTCCAACACGTCCTATGCGATGGATGCGATGAGCCGGACGGCGAGTTTGGAGGAGCTCCGGACGAGCGGCAAGAAGGTGGATTTGAATTGGGCGCAGGCGATTGCGTTCGTGGAGAATCTGCAGAAGAAGGAAGGCGCGGACAAGGGCGGCGCGGCGTATAATGAATCGACGCCGCAGGGTGGCACCGAGACGAATAAGACGGGCAAGGTCAATTTGCGGGCGTATGGTTCGATGAGCTACGCGGCAGTTTTGTCGATGTGTTCGGCGAAGTTGACGAAGGCGGACCCGCGGGTGCGCAATGCGCTGGATTATTGCACGAAGTATTGGTCGGTTGATGAGAACCCAGGCATGGGCAATCAGGGGCTGTATTACTACTATGATATTTTGGCGCGGGCGCTCAGCGCGGCGGACGTCGAGGAGCTCTTCACGGAAGATGGCAAGACGATTTATTGGAAGCAGCAGCTCGCGGCGAAATTGATTTCGCTCCAGAAGGAAGATGGCAGCTGGGCGAATGAGAACAACCGGTTCTGGGAAAGCGATCCAGTCCTTTGCACGAGCTTTGCGATGATTGTGTTGGAGCTGTGTCGATAAAGAAAGCGAAAGGATAAACGAAATGAAGATTGCGATTGTGGGCGCCGCGGGGCGCATGGGAAAGAAGCTGTGTGATTTGGCGGCGGCGGGTGGCGAACTCGAGGTCGTCTCGCGCGTCGATGTGGCCGAGGGCTATGATAAGACGTGGTCGAAGGATGTGGAAGGCGTCATTGATTTTTCGTATCACACGGCCGTTCCGGTGGGCGTGCAAAAGGCCGCGGCAGAAGGCATTCCGTATGTGATTGGCACGACGGGGCTCACCGCAGATGAGCAGGCCGTCGTAAATGAAGCGGCGAAAAAGATTCCGATTGTGCAGTCGGGGAATTATTCACTGGGCGTCAATTTGCTACTGGAACTCGTGCGCAAGGCGGCGACCGTGCTGGGGCCTGAATACGATATTGAGATTACGGAAATGCATCACCGCCACAAGAAGGATGCGCCGTCCGGCACCGCGCTGATGCTCGCGAAAAGTGCCACGCAAGGGCGTGGGATGAAGGACCTGGAAAGTGCCGCGGTGTATGGGCGCCATGGCGACATTGGCGAGCGGCCGGTGGGCGAGATTGCGATTCATGCGTTGCGTGGCGGTTCGGTTGTGGGCGATCACACCGTCATGTTCGCAGGCGATGTTGAGCGCGTTGAATTGACGCATCGCGCGCAAGATCGTTCGGCTTTTGCCGCGGGGGCCTTGAAGGCGCTCATTTGGGCGAAAGGAAAAGTGCCGCGCATTTATACGATGCGCGATGTGCTTGGTTTTGATTGATGTTTGACGCGCGCGGATATATGCTCGATGTGAGCCGGGATCGCGTCCCGACCATGCGCACCTTGCGCCTCATCATCGATATCCTCGCGCGCTCACGCTACAATCAATTCCAACTTTATACCGAGCACACGTTCGCCTATTCGGCGCATCCCGTCGTCTGGGAAGAAGCCGACCCCTTGACCGCGGCAGAAATTCGCAAGCTTGATGCCTACGCGCAAATGCAAGGCATTGAACTTGTCGCGAATCAAAATTCGTTTGGCCACATGGAACGTTGGCTGACGCATCCTGAATACAACGCACTCGCGAAATTCCCGAAGGGCGGCGCCATCACACCGTGGGGCACCATCAAAAAATTCCCCACGACGCTCGACCCCAAGAACCCCAAATCGCTCGAACTCGTCCAAGGCCTTTTCGCGGAGCTCTTGCCCAATTTCACGTCGCCACTTGTCAATGTGGGGTGCGATGAAACGTTTGAAATTTCGGACGCGGAAGAGTATCTCGATTTTGTGTTGAAGGTGTTTGATTGCGTGCGCGCCTTGGGTAAGCGGCCGATGTTTTGGGGCGATATTGTGCTCAAGCATCCAGAGCTTGTCGCGCGACTTCCGAAGGACGTGATTGCGCTCGATTGGGGCTACGAAGGGAATCATCCATTCGAAAAAGAATGTGCCGCGTTTGCAAAGGCGGGGCTTGATTTTTATGTGTGTCCAGGCACATCGTCGTGGCGGTCGCTGGCGGGGCGAGTTGAGAATATGCGCGAGAATTTGGCCGCGGCAGAAATGGCGGGGCGCATCCATGGTGCGAAGGGCTACCTCGTGACGGACTGGGGCGATGAAGGCCATTGGCAACCGCTCGCGGCATCTTTGCCCGGCATCATTTTGGGCGGCGCATTTGCGGTCGGTGGCGCCAAGACCGCCAAGATGGATTTGGAGCGCGAATTGAACGCGGTGATGGATGCGCCGCTTGGCGGCATCTTGCTGCGGCTCGGCACGCTTTATTTGCGTGGCGGCGCGATTCGTTCCAACGCCTCCGAGCTCTTCAACATCCTTTTGAATGGTCATGATTATTCACGCCACCCAGGCCTAACCGATTCCGTTTTGGAAGACATCAGCGGCGTCGCACACGGTTGCAGAATTGCCGCGGAACGTTATGCCGATCGCAATGATTGGGCCAAGGAAATTGCGTACATGGCGAACTTGATTGATTGCGCGTGCCACCGCCGCGATGAGGGGCGCCTGCGCGATTTGCGTGATGAGCATGGCCGCATTTGGCGTCTTCGTTCGCGTGAGGGCGGGCGCGTCGATTCCCTCGCAAAACTGCCGCGCTTCTAAGCAGCCAGCTTAATCTTTGCGGCCCACCAAACGTTGCGCCAAATTGCGCAAGATGGCCGTGTCGCCTGGCAAATTATCAAGCGCCGCAAGCGCATTCGCCGTCATGTGCACAATCACCTTCTTGCATTCATCCTTGTCGCACGGCGTCTCATCATCAAGGAGGTCATCCTCATATTGAAACGCAATGCCCAGGCAGTACGCGAACTTCTTCAAGCTCTTGATTTCATCCATGTCCGCACCCGCGGCGAGCCCGCCCATCAACGACGCGGCAATAAACAAATCCGCCGTCTTGTGTTCATAAATAAAATTAATGTCGCCCTTGTGCTCTTGATTTTGCTGGCGCATCAAATCCTCAACCTGTCCAAACACAACCCCCACGCCATACTTCCCCAGCGTGTACACAATCGTCTCCGCATTCCGCGGCGAACGCGACGCCGTCACAAACGCAAGCGACTGCAACGCATCACCCGCCAAAATCGCCTCCGCCTCGCCATACTTGAACCACACCGACGGATGCCCACGCCGCATCGTGTCATTATCCATCGCCGGCAAATCATCATGAATGAGCGTGTAATTATGGAGGAGCTCAATCGCCGCCGCCGGAAACGCCGCGTCATGCGCCTTGCCCCCAACCGCCAGCGCCGACCCCAAACACACCAGCGGCCGAATACGCTTACCGCCCGTCCCCACCGCATATCGCATCGCCTTCGAAAGCGACACCGGCCGATCCGATGCACGCGGCAAAACCATCGCCAAAGTCTCTTCTACAATCCGCAAAAGCTGTGCTTCAGTCACATGCGAGTCATACATTTTTGCCGCGCCTTCCTTTTACTTTTCCTTTAGATCAACCCACGCTTAATAAGGTGCTCCGCGATCTCCACCGCATTCAATGCCGCGCCGCGCAACAACTGGTCACCCGACACAAACATCTCCAAGCCCTTCTTATCATCACGCGAAATATCCTGGCGAATACGCCCCGCCAAAACATCGTACTTCGCCGTCGCATCAAGCGGCATCGGATACCCACCATTCAGCGGATCATCCACCACCTTCACGCCCTCGCAACCAGCCAAAATCTGCCGCGCTTCCTCCGGCGTAATCTCCTCTTCAAACTCCAAGTTGAGCGACTCCGAATGCGCCCGCGCAATCGGCACGCGCACACACGTGCACGACAACTTCAACTCCGGATGATGCAACATCTTCCGCGCCTCATTACGCATCTTCAGCTCCTCGAGCGTATACCAATTCGTCTCGTCAAACTTATCAATGTGCGGAATCAAATTGTACATCAACTGATGTTGAAACGCCTTCACCGTAAGCGGCTTGCCCGCGGCATAATCGTGAATCTGATTCTCCAATTCTTCCAAGCCGGGCGCCCCCGCGCCCGACGCCGCCTGATACGTCGCCGCCACCAACCGCCGCAACTTCTTCGCCTTGTGCAAGGGCGCCACCGCCTCCAGCATAATCGCCGTCGTGCAATTCGGATTCGCGATGACGCCCTTGTTCCAATCGAGGTCCTCCGGGTTCACCTGCGGCACCACAAGCGGCACCTCCGGATCCTGCCGAAACGCGCGCGAATTATCAATCATCTTCGCACCCGCCTTCACCACCGCATCCTTCAATTGAATCGCCACATCCGTCTTGCCCGCAAACAAGACAATATCCAAACCCGCAAACGAATTCTCATCCGCCTTGCGCACATGATACGTCTCGCCCAAAATCTGCTCATCCCGCTCGCGCGACGCAAACACCTGCACCTGTCCCTTCATCGGGAACGCGCGCTCCTTCAATACCTTAATCATCTCTGTGCCGACCGCGCCGACACCTACCAAACCAACATTGTACTGTTTCATAAATCGTTTCTCTTTTCTGTCGTTTTCTTTATGCCATATCCTTCGCGCGCAAATACGCACTATACGCCCGATACGTCTGCCACGCATCAAACTTCGACGCCAATTCCCACGGCGCATGCATGTTCAAAAGCGGCGTGCCCATATCCAGCACCTTCATCCCAAACCGCGCCATGTACTGCGAAATCGTGCCGCCTCCCCCCTTCTCCATCTTCCCCAACTCCGCCATCTGCCACACCACATCCCCCTCGTCCATCACCTTGCGAATAAACGCCACAAACTCCGGCGAACAATCGCTCGCCCCGCCCTTCGACGTCCCGCCCGTATACTTCGACGCCGCAGGCCCATGATGAAACTTCGCCGCGTTCCCAGTCGAATCCACATCCGGAAAATGCGGGTCCGCCGTCGCCGTCACATCCGCTGACAACATCGACGACTTCTCCAACGCCCGCCGCACCATAATGTCGCGCGCGTCCTTCTCCTGCCGCTCAATCAACTCCGCCACCGTGTTCTCAAAAAACGAACTCTGCATCCCCGTCGAACCCATCGACCCAATCTCTTCCTTGTCGCACATCAAAATCGACGCCGTCTGCACTGGCACCTCGTCTGACGCATCCAACAACGCCTTCAAACCCGCAAACGAACACACTCGATCATCATGCCCATAACCCGCTATGAGCGCACGATCAAACCCAACTTCCCGCGGCATCCCCGCTGGCACAATCTCCAACTCCGCCGACAGCAAATCCTCCTCCGTCACATCAAACGCCTTCTTCAAATACGCAACAAATCCGCCGCGATCCGCCTTCTCTTCCTCACCCTTCTTCCCCTTCTCATAACTCGACCACGCAATCACATCCAAGTCCTCAGCCGGGAAAAATTCCGTCACAATCTTCTTCTCCTGCTCCTTCCCCAAGTGCGGCAAAATATCGGAAATCATAAACACCGGATCGCCGGGCTTATCGCCAACCGCCACCTGCACCTTCGTCCCATCCTTACGCACAATCGTCCCATACAATGCGAGCGGCAACACCAGCCACTGATACTTCTTAATCCCGCCATAAATGTGACAGTCGAAATAAATGTACCCGCCCTTCTCATAAATCGGTTTCGGCTTCAAATCCAACCGCGGCGCATCCGTGTGCCCCCCGACAACCTTCAAACCAACTTCCGAAATCTTCTTCTTGCCAATCACCGCCGCCATCACCGTGCGGTCCTCATACCCACGATACACACGGTCCCCAGCCTTCAACGTCTTGTACGACGTGAGCGGCCGAAACCCCTTCTCCTCCAACAACCTCACGCTCTCGGCATAGCTCCGACGCTCGGTCTTGGCAATCCCAAGATACCGCAAATACTCTTTGCAATAATCATCTAGCGAAACATACTTGTTCATGACCCCATATTATACCATATTTCCGCCCAAAAAGGTAGGGGGTATTTTTCACCGCGCCCCCTCAAATTGGTCGCATCCCCCAGCAAAGATGGTCGCGTTCCAGCCTTTCTTTGGTACGTTCCAGGCTTGTCTTGGATAAAACCACCGGTGGTTTTTAAAAAAGTCACCCGTGGTTTTAAGAATTTCCACCGGTGGTTTTTTAAAAAACCTCCAGTGACTTTTTCCTTCTGC
>CAVGIZ010000134.1:0-6945 GCA_963629255.1 Anaerovoracaceae bacterium | reverse complement strand
ACTGATTTTCACTTTCGTACGTTTGATGGCTAGGCGATAAACCATCCCGCGGCAGTTTTGCCGCGGTTTTTGATCTTTGAAAATTGAATAGTTTGATTTAACTCCGAGCCTAACAAAAGGCTTCGGCTAACGCCTCCGCTTGCTTCGCGAGGAGCAGGCATGAGGATGTTTGGAGGTTTACCAAAAGCTTGCGCGGGAGAGCACAGGACAAGGGCGCGACCCAAGGTTTCGGGGACCTGCGGCCCCCGCTCCGTGAGCGAAGGTTGTGCGGGGCTTTGGGGGCGAAAGCAACGATGGGGGCATTTAGGTGGGTTTGGTTAGGTTGCTTTCGCGCGGGAAGGAGCCTCTGGGGGCGCGGCAGATTTTTTTTTTGGGGGGGGTTGAAAGTTGGTCGGGAATATGGTATAATACACTTTCAAAGCGAAGTGCTGGAGTTCGGCATGGAGCGCGAAGACTAGTAAATAAAAGGAAATAGAAGAAAACATGAAGAGACTCAAGTTGGGCGCGAAGGGTTTCAAGGCGGCGATCGCGAGTGCGGTTGCGGCTGTGTCACTCTTTGCAAGTGGTGCGAGCGTGAAAGAAGCGCGCGCGAAGTTTGAAGGTGAACATACGAAGGCGTTTCAAAAGACGACTTTGTTTGATCAGGGCGCGGCGGATAATGAGGCGCGTTTTGACAAGGCGGCGGGGAAGTCGGCGTGGTCGATTGTATTGCCGTATTCGGATGATCAGCGGCTGCGGTTTATCGCGGCGGAATTCGAGAATGGGAAGTATGTGAAGGGTGAGATTTTTGTATTTGGTTTTGCTGGGGCGGCGTTGAGCGCGGCAGATTTTGCGGCGTTGAAGGCGGCGTTTGCGATGATTGCGGTGCGGGTGGATAAGGACGTGATGACGGATGTGATGGGTCGGGATAAGAAGGCGTTGAAGGCGGCGGTGTTGTATCCGGTTGCGTCGGCGTATGAGGAGCAGTTGGATGTGGAGATGCGCAATACGTCGTGGGGGACGGCGAGTGCGGAGGTGATGGGGCCTTTGGGGAGTGGGCAGCTATTGAATCGGCTTGGGATTGGTGTGGGGACGCTGAAGTACCAGGTGAAGTTTGTGGGGCCGGATGAGATGGTTGTGGATTTGGGGACCGTCGCGGTGAAGAATGTGAATGGGGTTTACAAGCCGGGGATTTCTGGGACGAATCGGGGGGCGAAAGGTGAGAAGGCGATTATTGATTATTTGCGCGAAGCGATGGCGAAGCGTGATGGCAAGGCGGAGGATCATATTTCCGACCGCGATGTGGTGGATTATTGGGTGACAGGTAAGTATACATTCAAAGGAGTGAAGTAAGATGTTAGCGAGTACAATTTTTGCCGCGGTTTTTGCGGCGACGTGGTATGTGAGCCCGGCGGGGAATGATGCGAATGATGGTTCGCAGGGTAAGAGCGTGGCGAGTGTTGAGAGGGCGATTGAGCTTTCGCGGCAGCAGATGAAGGATGAGCCGAAAGAGATTATTTTGGATGATGGGCTTTATTCGTTCACGAATGTGATTAAGCTTGTGGCGGAAGATACGGACTTGACGATTCGGGCGAAGAATGTGGGCAAGGCGGTGCTCTCGGGGGCGAAGGAAGTGACGGGATGGAAGCAGGACCCGAAGGACAAGCGGTTCTTGGTGGCGGACTTCCCGTTCCAGGCGGAGAAGCAGACGCTGTATTCGCTGGTGGTGAATGGGAAGATGGCGGATTTTTCGTGCTATCCGAAGTATGGGAGCAACACGAAATTGCCGTACATTGCGAACTATGAGGATGCGGGGAAAGGGAATCGCACGGCGATTCATTATGATAAGCGTACGTTGCCGGAAGGGTATACGTATGAGGATTTGGATTTGACGAGCGTGTGGCTGGATATTCCGCAGGAGTGGGCGTCGACGCGTACATACATTGCGACGAACGATTGGAAGAACGAGATGATTTATCTTGAGACGCGCACGGATATGCCGATTGGGCAGTTCAATCAGGGGTACTTGATTCGGAACTTGCGCATGGGTATGACGCATCCGGGGACGTGGATGTTTGAATCGCGCGACAGCAAGATTTATTACTGGCCGAAGGAAGGCGAGAGCGCGGCGAATATTCACGCGTCAGTTTCGTATGCGACGTCGATTTTCAGTATTGCGGGTGCGCGGCACGTGACGTTCAAGGGGCTTGTGTTGGAAGGGTGCAAGTCGCCATTCAAGTCTGGGATTTATGGGTGCCCGGGCGGGATTTTGCCGGCGCTGATTGGTGGCGGCGGGCCGTTCGCGACGATTGTCGAGGATTGCGAATTGCGCAACACGGCGGGTGATGGTATTTGTTTTGTGAAGCCGCAGAATGTGGTTGTGAAGAAGACGCACGTGCATGATGTGGGCAGTGGGTGCATTCGGTATGAAGATGGTGGCGGCGCGAGCGACATTATTGATTGCGATGTGCATGACAATGGGAAGTATGCGTTGGCGAGCAATGCGATTGCGATGCAGATGCGTGGGGGGAAGTTGATTGGGACGAAGGTGCACCATACGTCGGGGTGCGGCGCGGTGTTGTGGACGAGCGGCAGTTATGTGGCGTCAAATGAGTTTTATCACACGATGCGGTATGTGCGTGATGGTGGTGGCGTGTATGGCGCGATGGTGAACACGAAGTTTATTGGGAACTACTGTCATGACTTGGGCGAATGGCCAGGGCTTTATAATGATGAGGGCGGTAAGGATTGTGTTTACACGGGGAATGTGTTTGACAATTCGTGGTGGCCGTTCCACATGCATGATTGCCGCGACATCATTTTTACGAACAATGTGATTCGCAGCGACTACGCGATGCGGTTGTCGTTCCAGGGGTCGGGGACGTGCATTGCAAAGGATAATGTATTGCAATTGAAGTATCCAATCACGGACGATATTTATAAGGAAGATTGCTCCGTTTGGGATAACGAGATTCAGATGAAGCAGGCGGATGGGACGTACAAGAGTGCGGGGCGCTTGGTGCTGAAGAATCCGGTGTTGCCGAAGAAGCAAGCGACGTGGGCGGTGCGCGTGAAGAAGCCAGTGATTATTCACGATAAGAAGGGGCTTGCGACGGTGGATAATGGGGCGTTTCGGACGCCGGGGAATCATTGCGCGGGCCTTGATCGCACGGCGGAAGGCACGATTGCGATGGGCGTGCCCGGGTCGAATCTGACGTGCGGGTTTGATGATGAGTACCTCTATATCCGCGGCTATTATAAGTTCAATCAGTTCTGCGGATATTTGGCGTCGCAAAGTTTGGGCCATGTGTGGGGCGTGCACGATGGCGTAAAGTTGAGCTTTGAGAATTTTGATATTGACATCTTTACGGATGGGACGATTAAGGCGTCGGATGGGTCGCTGACGTTTGACGCGACGAATTCGGTGGTGCGTCAATGGGGTGGCGTTGGGGAAGGGCAGAAGCTCTACGCGGTGCGCATTCCGTTGAAGCGGCTCGGGATTGATGCGAAGGATGCGTATGGGAAGGAAATTCCGTTCAATGCGACGTTCTATAATGCGGACCATCGCGAGTATAAGTACTTTGAAAAGCCGGAAGGGCCCGGCTTCATTGCGGGGCTGTTTGGGAGCAAGGGGACGCTTGCGACGGGCAAGATTCGGTTTGAGAAGTTCCATCAAGATTCGTACGCGCTTGTGAATCAGAAGATTGGTTCGCTCCGCGGCGGAAATGTGTTTGTGGGCGCGACGTGGCCGTTTGGCATGGTGCAGGTTGGACCTGATACGGTGGGGCGGCCAGGTGATGATTATGATGGCAAGACGATGGGCTTTGATGCGAACCATGAGGATTTGATGGGGGTCACGGCGAATCACTTGTCGGGGTCGAGCGCGGCAGATTTGCAGGACTTCTTGATTGTGCCGTTCACGAGCGCGGACCCGAAGGAGGGCGAGCGCAAGAGCCAGCACATTGAGAATGTGTGGGATTCGCCTTCGCCGGGTGCGTATCGCGCGGTGTTGGAACGTTGGGCGATGTTCTTGGATTCGACGGCGTCGAAGCGGTGTGCGTATCATTGCTTCTCGTATGACCGCGGCGGTTTGGTGAAGGTGCTGGTGGATACACAGTCGGGCGCGCCAGGGCCGAATGGGGCGGATCGTGTCACGTTCTCGGAATCGACGTTCACGACGAATGGCGTGTTTGAAGGGCACAACCGCGTGACGTGCTGGAAGAAGGACCGCGATGTTTATGCGAAGATTGCGTTTAGTCCGACGCCAGTGGCGATTCGCGAGCTTCCGGCGAACGGTAAGAATGGCAAGCGCTACATCGCGGAATTCAACCTGGGCGCGAATGAAAAGATTTACGCCAAGGTGGCGCTTTCGAATCAGTCGATGGATGGTGCGCGGGCGAATTTTGCCGCGGATGGTGATGACTTTGATTTTGACGCGCGCAAGGCCGCGGCAGAAGCGGAATGGCGTCAGGTGTTTGCACGGGTTGAGACGGATTCTGAGTTTGATCGCAATGCGCAGCAGCGTTTCTACACGGCGTTTTATCGCACGCTTGTTCAGCCGAATTTGATTTCGGATGCGGGCGCGGCAGATCAGTATGCGATGTTTGCGGAAAGTGATGCAACGCGTGTGATGACGCCGTGGCACAAGATTTTCGTGCCATCGATTGTGAAGGCCACGGTGGCGCCGAAGGGCGTGAAGGGAACGTACAAGGGCGAGATTGATGTCGCGAAGGTGCCAGGTTCGGACTTGAATGAATTGTGCGAGAAGTACTACACGAACAAGTCGGATGGGCTTTGTGGCAATGATGAAGGCGGGCGTTTGAGCGCGTGGTACGTGTTTGCGTGCTTGGGGATTTACCCGACGTCGGAAGCGGGCGATACGTTCGCGATTACGACGCCGCAGTTGAATCGCATTACGCTGACGTTGGAGAATGGGAATAAGTTCTCCGTTGAGGCGAAGGGCTTTTCAAAGGAAAACCGCCGCGTCCAGTCGGCCACATTCAATGGCAAGGATGTCACGGGCAAGACGATCTCGTATGATGAGATTATGGCCGGTGGCGAGCTTGTCTTTGAGATGACAAAATAATTTCGTTGGTTAGTGTTCATTTTTTGCTTCATTTATTGCGGGGGCGTGCCGAAAGGTGCGCCCCTTCAATTTGGGCGCGGCAAATAAAGTGAACCTTTTGGCGGGGCGCGGCGTTTAACTTTAATAGAAGAAGGAGGACGCAACTATGACAGACGAAGAAAAAGAAAAAGTGCCGCGGGAAGAGGAAGCGGATGTTCAGGCGGATGAGACGGCTGAACGGATTAAGGCTTTAATGGAAGATAAGGTTCCTGGCTGGGCGGATATGCCGTCGTGGAAGGAGTTTTGGAAGGGGCTGAAAGCGCCGCGGTCGTCGAAGGAATACAAGCGTTCGATTTTGGCATTGTCGCGATTGAAGGCGCCGCTCATTGCGATTTTGTTGCCGATTGTGAGTGTGATTGCATTGATTGTGATTACGGCGACGGTGCAGAAGGATCATGAGATTGTGCAACTGGATATTGCGACGTTGCAGAATGATGAGACGCCATTGGAAGATGAGCCGGATGAGGTGCCGGAGGATGCGCCGGATATTGTGGCGGTAGATCCAGATGCGACGGTGATGGATGTGAGCGTGGATATTCCTGCGATGCCGAGTGCGGAGATAAGTGCCGCGCCGTCGGTGGTGGGGGTTAACAAGGCGGCGGTGCAATCAATTACGTCGCCAGCGAAGGCGAACTTTGTTTTTACGGGTGGGCCGAAGATGCAACATTTGGGCGAGGGCAATTCGTTTGGGATTAAGTTGAATGGGAGTGGCGTGGGTGGGAGCGGTGTGCCGCCTGGGTACATGATTGGTGAGATGTTCGATTTCAAGCGAAATTCGGAAGGGGAAGCGCGCGCGGCAGATTATTGGAACGATGCACGCAAGCTCATCAATGATGGCGACTTTGGGGAGGATGCGGAGAAGCATGTGTATAAGCTTGATGCGCGGGTGGCCTTGAATAAGATTTGGATACCGACGCAGCCTGCACAGAATGGTCCGGAGGCGTTTGGGGTTGCGGATAAGATGAAGCCGAGTGGGTGGATGGCGCATTATCGGGCGATTGTTGAACCAGTTGCGGATGGGCGTTTTCGGTTTGTGGGGTACTTTGATGACTTTATGGCGTGCTTGGTGGATGGCAAGGTGGTGATGGAATGTAACTGGGGGAATCGCGGGGGAGCGCCGGGGGAGGTGACGGGGTGGAAGTCGCCAGAAGGGAATAGTCCGTGGGGGATTCATGTGATTGGGGATTGGTTTGATTTGAAGAAGGGCGATAAGGTGCGGATTGATATTTGCGTGGGGGAGCGTCCGGGCGGATTGATTGGTGGGCTTCTTTTGATGCAGGAGTATGGGAAGAAGTATGACGAGGCGAATGGACTACCGGTGTTGCCATTCTTCTCATCGCGGCGGCTTTCGATGAAGGAACTTAATCGGATTGAAGAGGCGAATAAAGAAGGGGGCTTCACAAATCAAGCGGGGAAGAAGTTCCAAGTGCTCGGCGAGGTTTCTTCTTTGTTTAAAGTGAAGGAAGATGACGGCAGCGTCAAGAATAAAAAGAAAGATACAAAGAAGAAGAAAGTCATCGACGAAGACGTCCAATACGACGTGGACATTTGAGGGTGCGAGCGAGGGGGGGGGCGCCCCGAGGGTGGGACTAAGGGTGTGAGACACCCTTATCCCCCCTCGACCCCCCTAATCCCAGAAGCGGCATTCTTCGCCGCAAGCGGCGAGAGAATGCCGCGGTCGGGTGATTACGGGGTGCGAATCGGGGTGAATAATGTTCACTTAGCGCGGCAGTTTTGGTGGGGGAGGGGGTGAAATCAGGGTGATTAGGGGCTAACGTCAGGTGGATTACGGGGTGAATTTAGGTTAAAGTCCATAACTTTTCCAGAAAAAGTCCATAAGA
>CAVGIZ010000133.1:0-7068 GCA_963629255.1 Anaerovoracaceae bacterium | reverse complement strand
GATGGACGCATTTAGGTGAGTTTGGTTTAGGTTGCTTTCGCGCGGGAAGGGGCCCAGGGGGCGTGGGAAGGTTGGGCGGGGCTTTTGGGGCGGAAGCAAGGATGGGGGCATTTAGGTGGAGAGAGGTTAGGTTGCTTATGCGGAGAGGAAAAGTGCGGATGGGGATTGAAAGCGCGGCGGAAATATGGTATAATATGTGTCTAACGATTTAGAGTCAAAAGGATTTATTGAAATGAGTCTTTCAGTTGGTATAGTTGGGTTGCCGAATGTGGGCAAATCGACATTGTTTAACGCCCTGACGAAGAAGCAGCAGGCGGCGGCGGAGAATTATCCGTTTTGCACGATTGAACCGAATACGGCCGTTGTGGAAGTGAATGATGCGCGGCTGGAGAATTTGGCGAAGATTGTTTCGCCGCAGCAGATTATTCGTGCGACGGTTGGGTTTACGGATATTGCGGGGCTTGTGAAGGGTGCGAGTAAGGGCGAAGGTTTGGGGAATAAGTTTCTTGCGAACATTCGTGAGTGCGATGCGATTTTGCATGTGGTGAGGTGTTTTGAGAATGATGATATTATTCACGTGCAAGAGGGCGGGAATAAGTCGGCGCCGATTGATCCAGTTGGGGATGCGCAGGTGATTGAGACGGAACTCATTTTGGCGGATATGGAGCAGTTGCAAAAGCGGTATGACAAGGTGAAGAAGGAGGCGCAGGCGAAGGTGGCGTTGAGGCCTGAGGCGGAAGCGTGCGCGGCACTTTTGAAGCATTTGGAAGAGGGCAAGAGTGTGAGGTCGTTTCCGCGCAAGGAGGGCGATGCGATTTTGAGCGTGCTGAAGGAGCTTCATTTCTTGACGGACAAGAAGGTTATCTATTGCGCGAATGTGGCGGATGATGATGTGACGGGCGAGAACAATCCGCACGTGGCGGCGTTGAAAAAATATGCCGCGGAGGAAGGTTGTGAGCTCGTCGTGATTTGTGCGCAGATGGAAGCGGACTTGGCGGGTTTGACGGCGGAAGAGGCGAGCGAGTTTTTGCAGAGCTATGGGTTGAAGGAGAGTTCGCTTGACCGGACGATTCGGTTGGCGTATCACACGTTGGGGCTGGCGAGTTATTTCACGGCGGGCCCGAAGGAAGTGCGGGCGTGGACGTTTCATCGTGGGTGGAAGGCGCCGAAGTGTGCGGGGGTCATTCATACGGACTTTGAGAAAGGTTTCATTCGTGCGGAAGTGATTGCGTATGATGATTACATTGCGCATAATGGCGTCGCCGGTGCGCGCGCGGCAGGGGCGCTCAGACCTGAAGGTAAAGAGTATGAAATGAAGGACGGCGACGTCGTCGAATTCTTGTTCAACTAAAGCGAGGAGGAAAATAAAATGCAGATTCGTCAGATATCAATCTTTTTGGAGAATCGTCCGAAGCAGCTGAGTCAAATCTGCCGCGATTTGGCGAATGCGGATGTGAATATTGCGACGCTGAGTTTGGCCGACACGAGCGACTTTGGGATTGTGCGGATGATTGTGGATGATCACGAGAAGGCGCGCGATGTGTTGACGGACTGTGGGCATGTTGTGAATGTGAGCAAGGTGATTGCGTTGTGCGTGAACGACAAGCCGGGCGGGATGGCGGACGTGATGACGGTCTTGGATGAGGCGGGCGTGAACATTGAGTATGCGTACGCGTTTGCGTTTCATCGCGGGGAGAAGGCGGTTGTGGTGTTTCGATTTAGTGACAATGCGAAGGCGGAGGCGGCGCTGGCGGCGAAAGGGTTCGTGACGCTGACGGAGCAGGAAGCTGTGGAGGCGAGCAAATGACGTATGTTTCGACACGGAAGGGTTTGACGGCGACGAGCGCGGAGAGCGTGTTTCAAGGGCTTGCGCCAGATGGCGGGTTGTATGTGCCGCGGACGGCAGGCTTGCGTGCGGGTGATTTGTCGGGGCTCAAGACGCTTGGGGATTGTGAAGCGTATGTGATGGAGAAGCTCTTTGATGATTTGCCGCGGGAGGTGCGCGATGAGGCGATTGCGAGGCTCTTGGCGCGGTTTCCGAAGGGCGAGCCGATTCCGCTTGTGGAGAAGGATGGGCTACATATTTTGGAGTTGTTTCATGGGCGGACGGGAGCGTTCAAGGATGTGGCGCTTTCGATGTTGCCGGTCCTCATGCGGCATGCGGCGGGTGGTCGGCGCGTGCTCGTTTTGACGGCGACGAGTGGCGACACGGGGTCCGCGGCGATGCAAGGTTTCGCAGGTGTTGAAGGGACGGAGATTGAAGTCTTTTATCCGGCAACGGGGACATCGCGGATTCAGCGTTTGCAGATGACGACGCCGAGTGAGGCGAATGTGCATGCGGTGGCGATTCGCGGCAATTTTGATGATGCGCAGGCGGCGGTGAAGCGTATTTTTGCGGATGCGAAGATGAATGCGGAGGCGGCGGCGCACGGGATTACGCTGTCGAGTGCGAACTCGATCAATACGGGGCGGCTGGTGCCGCAGGTGGCGTATTACATTTTGGCCGCGGTGAAGATTGGGCGCGAGTTTGATGTGGTGGTGCCGAGCGGGAATTTTGGGAATATTTTGGCCGCGTATTACGCGAAGATTTTGGGCGCGCCGATTCGTAAGTTTGTGTGTGCATCGAACGTAAATGATGTGTTGGCGCGGTTTGTGAAGACGGGCGTGTATGATCCAGGCGAGAAGTTTACGGTGACAAATTCGCCGTCGATGGATATTCGCAAGAGTTCGAATGTGGAACGGCTGTTGTGGATGATCAATGGCGGTGCGGAAGGTGATGAGAAAGCGGCGTGCGCGGAGACGGCGCGGCTGATGAAGGACCTTGCGACGAAGGGTCGGTATGAGTTGACGGACGCGGCGAAGGCGAAGTTGACCGCGGCGTTTGTGGGCGGGGTTGCGACGCCGGAGGAGACGGAAGGCGAGATGCGGCGCATGCGTGAGGCGTGTGGGTATTTGCTGGATCCGCATACGGCGGTGGCGACGTGCGTGGCGAAGAAGTTGGGGTGCGGGAAGGATGGCGTGCCAGTGGTCGTGGCGGCGACGGCGACGCCGTACAAGTTTCCAGAGACGTGTATGCGTGCGTTTGGTGAGAATGTGCTTACGGATCCGCCGCCGAGTTTCAAGGATTTGGAGACGCTACCGATTGCACAAAAGAAGGTCGTGGACGTCGACGCGATTGATGGTGCGGTGACAGAACTTTTCTAAGACAAGAAGGAGAACAAAGAAATGAAGAAGGCGATTATTAATGGTCAGGAGATTTCGGGCGAAGCGGTGCAATTTGAGTTGGACCGACTGGTGCGCTTTTACTACAATCATGGGATGACGCCGGCGGAGGTGAAGAAGAATTTGCCGAAGCTGGAAGAGAAGGCGTTGGAGCAGGCGATTGGCGCGAAGCTTTTGCTGGACCGCGCGATGCAGCTGGATTTGCCCGTCTCGGAAGGCGACATTGATAAGGAAGTGCAGAAGGTCGTCACGCAAGTTGGCGGCGAAGAAAATTACAAGAAGGCCTTGGCCGCGCAGGGGATTAGCGAGGCGGAATTCCGCAAGGAACTCGAAAAGGGTGCGCGTGTGAATATGCTTGTGAATCAGGCGTGTGCGCATGTGCCGGACCCGACCGAGGATGAAGTGACGGCGTTTTACCAGGCGCACAAGGATGAGTACGTCACGCCGCCGCAGGTGTTGTGTCAGCATATTTTGGTGAAGTCGGAAGAGGGCGATTTGCCAGAAGCGAAAAGTGCCGCGTTTGAGAAGATTCGCGCGATTCGTGAACGCATTTTGGCGGGCGGGGATTTTGCGGAAGAGGCGCGGCAGAATTCGGATTGTCCGTCGGGGCGCGAAGGCGGGTCGCTTGGTTGGTTTGGGCCGGGGATGATGGTGCCAGAGTTTGACAAGGCGGCGTTTTCGATGAAGAAGGGCGAGGTCTCGGACGTGGTGCAGACGCAGTTTGGGTACCACATTATTTACAAGGCGGATGAGAAGGCGGGCGGTGCGCAGACGCTTGTAGATGTGCATGATGCGATCAAGGATTTGTTGCGGCATCAGGCGCGTGGACGGGCGATGGATGCGTTCGTGGACGACCTTCGTAAGCAAGCCAAGATTGAGTATCGGTAAAGATGGAACTGACGAGTCCAAGCAATCCGAAGTTGAAGCACGTCGTGAAATTGCGGACGTGTGCGACGCGCGAAGAGAGCGGCGAGATGATCGTCGAGGGGTATCGCGAATGTCGGCGGGCGCTGGATCAAGGGTACAAGCCGCACGCGCTTTTTCATTGTCCTGACTTTTATTTGAAGGGCGAGAATGAGCCGACGATTGTGGCGGAATGTGCCGCGCTGGGGGCGGAGATTTATACGTGCTCGCGCGTGTGCTTTGAGAAGATTGCCTACAAGGAACGGCCGGATGGACTCTTGATGGTCGGGCCGCATGTTTCGATTCGTCTGGCCGATTTGGAATTGCCGCCGAATGCGCTGGTGATTGTGACGGAGGCGATTGAGAAGCCGGGGAACCTCGGGACGATTTTGCGTTCGGCCGATGCGGCGCGTGTCGCGGCAGTTATTGTGTGCGATCGCACGACGGATGTGCACAATCCGAATGTGGTGCGGGCTTCGACGGGCACGATGTTTTCGGTGCCGATTGTGGAAGCGACGAGCGAGGAGGCGCTGGCCTATTTGAAGGAACACAACTTCAACATTTTGGCCGCGACGCCACATGCGGAGAAACTTCATTTCGAAGTGGATTTGACGGGCAACGTGGCGATTGCGCTGGGAGCGGAGCAATATGGTCTGACCGCGCGTTGGATGGATGGCGCGAATTTGCGCGTGCGTATTCCAATGCTGGGCTTGGCCGATTCGCTGAACGTTTCTGCCGCGGCGACGATTCTTGTGTATGAAGCGGTGCGGCAAAGAATTGCCGCGGGCATTGACAAGGTGCCAGCCTTTATTCCGTGGCATGGCGAAGGTAAGCACGACCATTAAGTCCTATGCGTTTTGCGTATCCAGCTTGGCTCATTTTGGTGGCCCTCGTTCCCATTGCAGGTTTGTGGTGGGCGTTCTTGAGGGCGCGGCGTGAAAAGGCGTTGACGCGCCTCACCTTGCACGTGCCACACGCCGCGGCATCCACCCTTCAATCCGCGGCAATTTTGGCGGGGCTCTTCCTGTGCCTTTTTGCCGCGTCGCGTCCACAATGGGGACGGAGCCTTGAGAAGGCCATCACGCGTTCACGCAATGTGGTCGTGGCAATTGACGTCTCGCGTTCAATGCTAGCGGAGGACGTGCGGCCGAATCGCTTGGAACGCACGAAAGCAGACGTCGCCGATTTGATTGATTCGCTGGCGGCCGACCGCTGTGCCCTCGTTGCCTTTCGCCGCACGGGTGTACTCATTTGCCCGCTTACGACGGACCACGGATTTCTTCGCAGTACGTTGGAAAAACTCTCGCCAGAAAGCGCGCCCCGCGGCGAAACGGATTTGGGCTCGGCCATTCGTGAATCCTTGAACGCGCTTGATCCAGCCGCGGACGATCACAACGCGATCATCCTCATTTCTGATGGCGGCGACCTGCGTGGCAAGGCGTTGGAAAGTGCCGCGGAAGCCAAGAAGCGCGGCATTCCTATTTTCACGGTTGGCATTGGCGACCCACGCGTCGGCGCAACGATCCCAGCCGAAGATGGCCGCGGCGTGCAAATGTTCAAGGGCGAACCGGTCAAGGTCAAGCTTGAAGAAGCGGCCTTGCGCGCGGTTGCGGAAGCCTCGAACGGACGCTACGTTCCACTTGCCACATCGGGCACGGCGGAGACAACACTCGGCGCAATCTATCGTCGCTTCTTGCGGCAAGTCGCGGCCAAGGAACAAAACGATGAAGCCTCGCGCCTTGGGGAACGCTATCAACTTTTTCTTATTCCGGGGCTTGCGTGCTTGCTTTTTGGCGCGGCACTTTCCCGCGGCAGATTTCAAAAAGCAAATTCGACAGCGAAACCAAACAAAGGAATTTCATCATGACAACTGAAGAACGCGAACAAAAGGCGGAGGACTTTTTCCGCTCGGGACTCAACTGTGCGCAAGCCGTCTTCTGTGCGTATGCGGACGATTTTGGATTCGACCAAGAAAAGGCGGCGAGTCTTTCGTGTGGCCTTGGGGGCGGCATTGGGCGTCAGCGCGAGGTGTGTGGCGCGGTGACGGGTGCGACGCTTGTGATGGGGCTTCGTCATGGGCCCGATAAGGCGAACGTCTATCCAGTCGTTCAAGATTTTTGCAATCGTTTTCGGAATGAAGCGGGCTCGATTATTTGCCGCGAAATGCTGGCGGGCACGGGTGCAACGACGGGTGGTGCGCCCGAAGCACGCACACCTGGCTACTACAAGAAGCGCCCATGCGTCGAACTCGTTCGCCTCGCTGTCCACCTCTTGGAAGAGGTCAAGTAATGGAAACGATCTGTTGTGATGAAGAAGGGCTTGCACGTGCCGCGGCAGTTTTGAATGCGGGCGGTGTGGCTGTCATTCCAACGGATACAGTTTATGGTCTTGCCGCGCACCCAGCCTTCCCTGAGGCGGTTGAGCGCCTTTACACTATTAAAGGAAGAGAAGCGAAAAAACCGATTGCGCTTCTCGCGGCAGATTTGGAATCGATTGAAGCGTTTGGTTATCCACTTCCCAAAAGTGCCGCGGAGTTGGCGAGGCGCTATTGGCCCGGTGCTTTGACGCTCGTCATTGAGAATCCAACGGCGACACAGACCGAAGGCTTTCGCATTCCCAATCATGATTGGACGCGGCGTTTGTTGAAGATGTGCGGGGGAGTCTTGCGTGTGACGAGTGCCAATTTGAGCGGACAGCGCCCTGCGACGGATGCGCCGCATGCGCTCGCCGATGTGGGTCTTTCGGCTGATCTTGTCGTAGATGATGGGGTGAGCCCTGGCGGCACGGCTTCGACGGTGATTCGCGTCGCGGCTTCAGGAGAGCTTTCCATTCTTCGTCCTGGCCCTATTAAATTGGGCTAATCGCGGCAGATTTGGTGGGGGAGGGGGTGAAGTCAGGGTGATTAGGGGCTGACGTCAGGTGTTTCCAGGGCTAACATTAGGT
>CAVGIZ010000132.1:0-7151 GCA_963629255.1 Anaerovoracaceae bacterium | reverse complement strand
AAAAAAAAAAAAAAAAAAATAGTACTAGACGGGAAGGAGATAAATATGGTATAATATACGCATCGCTTGACGGAAGGGCGATGTAGAAAGGAGCTAGGGTCTAGGGCTTCGATCTACGGATATGGAACTGGGCCAAGAAACGATTTGGATAGAATAGAAGAGAAGGAGATTTGAGAATGGAGAAGGTTTTTGAGACGCGAGAAAGCAAAAGTAGTAAGAAATGCTCGTGTGGTTGTCGTGTGCGGAGCGGGAAAATCGTCATACTTATTGCGGCGTTTTTGGTGTCGCTCGGCGTGGTGATTGCGGTTGGTTTGATTTGTATGCCACTTGGGCCGTCGGAGACGACAAATCCGGAGACGACAAAAATTGTTCGAGTGCCAGTTGATTGGAAAAAAGTGCCGCGGATGGGGGTGTCAATTCTCGAGGACGGGAACATCTTTGATGAGTTGACATTGACGACACCACTTTTTTTGAATTCGGCTAACCTGGAATATTCATCGGCGACGGAGAGATATGCGACGCAAATGAAATTGTCTTTTGAAGGACGGGGGAAGACGGGTGAGAAAGAAGTGCGAGCTTATTGTGAGGTGGTGGCGTGTCCACGTATTGTTCCAGGAGATGAGTTGGCTCTTGTATTCACGAATGTTACCAAGAGTTCGTGCAAGACTTTTGATGTTGTGGATGGGAAGCAAAGCGATGGTTCGCAACCTGCGTTGGAAGTGGCGGTAACGAATGCGTTGGCGACATTTATTTTGCCATTTGATGGGGTTGAGGGATTGCCGTCTGAACCTTTAAGGATTTGGGTGCGATCGGATGGGCTTGAGTGTCGCGTGAAAGAAGGGGGGAACGAGTAATGAGGAAGTTTGGTTATGTGATTTTATGCGCGGCAGTTATTGGAGCCGTGAATTTTGTGTGGGCAAACGGAGGTTCTGTTCCAGATGTGATTTCACGTTCGGGGGTTAGAATTGATTTCACGGAGGGGAAACCTTCGTGGAGTATTCCTTCTGGGATGCCGATTCAAGATGTCGTGGAAGTTGCTTCAGAACTTATGGAGAAATATGTTCAACCGCACATTGAGGAGGGGACTGTTTCGAAGCGAGATTTTTATTTGTTGATGTTTTGCATTGAGGCGGCAGATGTGCAGGCGGGGAAGTTGCGTCTTTGGGCGGAAGCTGAAATGGGAATTGCGGGGAAAGATATAGAACAGGAAATAGAAGATATTGAGCTTGGGGAAGAGCGATATTCACCTCGTGTGGTACGTGAGAGTCTTTTGAGCGGGTGTGAGAATTCGTTTGATGCGTCACGGTTTGAATCATATTGCCGTGCGTATAATTACAAAGGCAAGGGTAATGCATTTGTTGATTCTTATGGTATTTGGAAGGCGATCAATAAGGGACGTGATTTGGAGGGGAAAGATAGTCAAGAGGGTCTTCGGTCATTGGATCTTGATCCAGATATTTATAAAGCGTGTAATCAGATTGAAGAGATGAGGCCTGGTTTTTGGGGGCATGTGTTTAACTGGAATTATTGGTATTGGAAGGAGCGGAGATGGGCTTGGGATTCGGTTGAGGGAATTGAGAAGGATGTCCGGGATTTTGTGGGACGGCTTGAGGGACGGACTGACTATTTCGATTTAATTGATTCGCCGAAAGGTTTTTATCAGAGAACGTATATGAATCTTGTGAGGATGTGTCACTTGATTGAGTGTTGGCGAAATAGTGGATGGAAGAGTTCGTTTGAGATGACGGATGATGATAAGAGAAAGGTAGAGAAGTGGCGCGAGGAGGTGCTCAAGCGCAGCCGTGATACATTGGTGTATATGGAGGATACGTTTGTGACTTATCCGCTGATGTGCAACTTGATTGAGGCGACATCTGTTAATCTTCATATGAATGTGTTAGAGGCGAAGGAGCAAGAGTATAAGATTAACAAAGAAGAGAAGGAGATGAAGGCTGAGAAGGTTCGGGAACTTCGGAAATACTGGCTTGAAAATAGTTCAAAGGTGGGGAATCTTTGCTCAAAGTATTGTCGTTATTCGATGTCGTTTATGACTAGGAATGAGGCAGCGAAATACAACATCCTTTTTATGGAGGCTTATGCGACGAATCGGCTCGCTTTGTTTTGGAGAGATAAGGAGAAGACTGAGGAGTTTCTTAAATATCTATCTTTGGGAGTAGATAGTTTGCCAGGTGGGGGCCCAATAGCGCTCGGAATGCTCGTGAGGAATCTCGAACTTCAAAAAAATGTAACTGTTCCAGAGGAGATTAAGGAGCAATTGAGGAAATACGCTCCAATGTTTGATGAAAATGAAAAGAGCTACGTAGATTATGGGCTTGTTCGGTTGAGCAATGATGTAAGATATAATCAGGTGATTGATGCGTATTGTAAATTGCGTGAGAAGAGGCTTCTACGAGAGTTCTGTGTATATTATTTTGGTGATGGATTGGTGGGAAACTGGATGAATGAAGTTCACTTGCAGTTTCCGCAACGCTGGATGTATCCGAGTTGGAGTGAGGAAGCACGGCAATGGGGAGTTCCATTAAATTCGGAGGAGATTGTTGGGGCGGTTGAAACTTGTTTATCGTCTGAGCGTGTAGTAAAGAAAATGGAGTTGGTGCTTTGTGCCATGTTGCGTATTCACTCCGAATTGAAAGTGATGAAAGAGATGTTTAAGGAGCATTGTGAAGGAGAAGAGAATTTACAAGATGCTAAGGAGGAGATGGTTGATTTTATTGAGGGAAAGAGTTTACCAGAAGAAGTTGAGAAAAAGATTGAACAGTCATTTGGTTCGATCGAGGAATTTGTGGATGCTTGGTTTGCGTGTTTGAATGTCAACTTTGACGACCAGGAAATTGATTATGAGTTAGGGGTGGAGAAGAGTAGTTTGGATGGGATTGCAGGGCAATTGGAGAGAGATTATCTTCCGTTTGTGAAGGCGATTGAGGAAGCGAATCGGAAATGGTATAAATGGTATAAATGGAAATGGTCATTCTAAAGCGAGCGATTTTCAGCCTTTGGCTGTTGGCAGGTGTGTTTTCGTCTGTGAAGGCGGATGAGAACGCATTTTGGCGGTATTTTGGAGGGAAGCCAGTATTTCGTGGGGGAGAGGGGTGTTCTTTGCGGGCGGGCGAGGCGCATCAGTCTGCTAGACGAAGAGGGTATGATGTAGAATATTTGCCGAGGTTGAAGTCATGTTTATGGGTTGCTTATGCTTTGACGCCTTCAGATGTTTCGAATCAGGTTGGGCGTGTGGGTTCGTTCAGAAAGGATATGGATGCTTTGAAGGTTTGTGTTCCTAATCCTACTGATTATATTGGCTCTGGTTACGATCGTGGGCATATGGCGCCGTCGCAGGATATGCAGTATAATGAAGGTGTTTCGCGCGAGAGTTTCTTTATGGGGAACATGATGCCGCAGACGCCTCATGTGAACCGCGGCGAATGGAAAAGGTTTGAAACGAAGACACACAATCGTGTAATGCCGAAAGATGGGGCTATTCCTGTTCAGCGAGTTTATGTTTTGGTTGGACCTATATTTAGTAAAGATGGGATTAAGAAATTTGAAGAGGAGCAGCGTGTGTATGAGGAAGAGAAGCAGGGGCGGCCGCCGATTTTGAAGCCTGATGCGTTTTGGAAGATTGTGAAGTATGGTGTTCGGGTTGAGGCTGTTATTATGAATCAGCATGGCGTGGCGCAGAGTGTATCCGTACAAGAGATTTCACAGAAGACAGGGATTGAGTTTTTTGGTGGATTGTCTTCAGGTTTGCGGGATCACTATCTTTCTACTGTGCGATTTGTTTATCATTCAAAGGACAACGAAAATAAAGAAAAGGAAAAACAATGAAATCATTCGAAAGTTTGGTAATTGGATTCGCATTTGCTGTGAGCATTTGTGGATGTATTTGCATTGGCGGACAATCTGATGAGGTGAGTAAACTTTTCGAGCCGCCTAAGGTTGAAATGGCCAGGAATGCGAAGGCGGCGGCGCTTTCTGAAAGTGCGCGTGCGCGTGCGACGATTCAGTATATCAATCATTTGAATTATGTTGTAGCGAAGCTCGACAATATGAATGACCTGGTTTCATTGCAGCAAGAGTATGAGAACTTGACGGATGATAATTTGAATATGGAGGTCATTCCAGATGAGACAACCATGCAGGCAATTGTTATGTTGATGGAGGAAGTAAAGAATCTTCAAGAGTCAAACATTGGTTCTGTTCTGGCACAATTGACTTTTGAGCAAGAGAAGCGCGATGCGATTTGGAAGGCGTTGCCACAACCAAGCATGTTTATGGTTTCGGGGAGAGATCCTCTGACAATTGCTACCTCATTGGCTATTTCTGTTTCTGTCGCGTCCTGGACTTCAGTTCAGAATTACTACAATGCGAAGGCGGAAGCACAAAAGAAGCTAAAGGAGAAGGAGTTTGACATTGCGAAGGATAAGCTTGAATACATCAATGAGATTAATAAAGAGTTGTTTGAAGCACAATGGCGATTGATGCGTAGGTACGGCATTGCAGATTGCGAGCGCGTGACACGGGCGGATGCTCGCTTGTTTCTTGATTTTTCGGATGTTTTGAAAGGTGCGCATGCGGATGATTATAGGCGTAATGAGCTTGTCTTTGATATCTTTCGGAATCACGAGAAGGAGATGCGGAATTTACCATTTTATTGGATGACGAGGGCTGCCGCGGCACAAGCGATTGACAATTCTGAAGATGTGTTAAGATCTTGTCGCGAATATTTTGAACTTTATAAGGCGGCACCGATTGTGCGTCGGGATGTGGATGCGTGTTCAATGGCTCTTTTGTATATTTCAACGATGATGGAGAAAGACAAGAATTTGGTGATGCAGGATAAGGGGTGTATTTGCCGTTGGCTGGAGTTTGTGATGGATACTGTGCGTATTCCGCAATGGGAAACGAAGTTTGCAGTTGCGATGATTTATCGAACAATCGGAGAGGATGCGCGAGCGAAGGAGATTTTGAAGATGGCATTCTCGGAGGTTTACGCATGTGTGAAGGTTTGGGAGGATTCCTATAAGAAGAAGAATATCTTCCGCAAGACGCCTGCGCTGGAAAAGGCATATACCGATACGAAATTTGGAGAAAATTGGTCGAACTGGAGAAATGAGGTGGAGAAGTTGGTGCCATACACCGGTTATATTTGGCTTGCGGGTGCACTTTATGAGATGGGAGAGAAAGATATTTTTGAGAAGTATGGGTGTGATAGACACTCGTGTGGGGTTTCGCAAGATTTGATTTCTGGAAAATATCAGACTACGTATCCAAGTATAAGCTTGCATGGGGATGCCTTGAGTATTTGGTCGAATGGTCTATGGGAAGATACGGTGAAGGGAGGGGAAGATTTGCGGGTTTCTGTGGATGGAAATCAATGCGCATGGGATGATAATTCCAAGTACTTTATTGTGCCGAGAATGGGTAAGACTTTGCGGATTTCAGTTCGCACGCAATCGGGGATTTCTCTTCGGTATGAATATTCGGCGAACAATTTGAAAGAACCATCTGTTGCTCCGGTAGTCATTTTCCCTTGGTCATTAGAAAAAGAAATAATATCGGGCTGGAGGAACGCAGAAGGCGAGATGTGAAATGGTTTGGGCGCGACAAGTATTAGTGTTGTTTTTTATGATGGGGGCGTTAGAAAGTGCGGCAGATTTGGGGCCGATTGGGCTTGTGCTGTCGGGTGGTGCCGCGAGGGGTGCGTATGAGGTTGGTGTGTGGAAGGCACTTTGTGAGAAAGGATTGGCCGACCAGATTCGCGTTCTTTCGGGGACATCTGTAGGCGCAATTAATGCCGCGATTTTTGCATCGGTTCGCGATCCAAATAAGTGTGCTCAAATTTGGCGGGAGGATGTGCGCGGTGTTTTTTCTGTCAATCCAAAAGTGGCTGTGAATACTACTCTCACGATAGGCGAGAGCTATATCGAGGCGAAACGGGATGTTGCGAGGGATAAGAAGGATGGCGAGAAGCCCACTCGGAAGGATACAGCAAACCGAACGGTGCAAATCTTGATTCCTAAGGTTGTGAGGACGACGGGCAATGCTTTCTATGGTTCGTCCAAGTCGGTTGGGTTTTGTGATTCGGGTAAACTGCGGAAGGCGCTTAGGCGGCATTTGCTTGAGGATTGGAACGTGGGGGCACCGTTTGTTTACGCCACGACGTTTGAGAAGAGCAAGAGGGAGACAAAGGTATTTTTGTTGAATAGGAATAAGAGGGAGCTCGTTATTGATTATGTGATGGCTTCGGCGGCGGTTCCTGTTGGGTATGATAGTGTAGAGATTGATGGTGGTCAATATATTGATGGCGGGATTAGAGACAATACGCCCGTGAAACCAATTGTTGATAAACATCCAGAGGTTAAGACAATCGTTGTTGTCTACCTTAAAGGCGAGAAGCGGATTAAGGGGGAATGCGTTTCGTCTGAGGATTTCCCTGGGGTAAAGTTTATTGAGATTATTCCCTCGAAGGATATTCATGGTCGTTTTGGGCTTGGATCGGTTGATACTTCGTCTAAGAAGGTTGAATCACTTATTCAGCTTGGTTACGATGATGCGATGGGTGTGTTGAAGGAAATTGAGTGGAAATGAAAATGGGCAGGTTAAAGTTTGTTGTGCTGGGTGTTCTTGCTATGGTGTTGGTGAGCGGGGTGGGATGCCTGTCGTATTCGCACGGTCAGTATGCGAAGCGGGCTGAGGGGGCGAGGGTGTTGCCAGAGGGGGTTTTGCCGCGGAAGGGGCGGATTTATTTTGTGAGTTTTCCTGAGAATAGATTGGCGATTTCATTGTGGGGGTGGAAGCCGAACATTGGACATGCGTCGCTTGTGACGAAGGATGAGGCTGGGCGGGTGGCGCAATATGATTATGGTTGGTTTGTTGGAGGCGGGCGGGGCGTCCGCGGGATGCGATTGGGTATGTGAATGGGGATGAGAGTTATGGTGTTGTGAGGCGGAAAGTATTTTCTGCCGCGGTTGCGGGGAAGGTGACGAATGATTTGGCGTTGGCGGAGATGGTGTTGGGGCGCATGGGTGGCTATGGGGAGAAGGTTGAGGTTTGGGCGACGGATGTTGCGGATGTGGGGATTGCGGAGCGGTATATGGAGAATTTTGCCGCGGATGAGGGGGCCAGATTAAAAA
>CAVGIZ010000131.1:0-7261 GCA_963629255.1 Anaerovoracaceae bacterium | reverse complement strand
AATAAAACAAAGACGCGGCAAAACTGCCGCGTCCTCGTTTCAATCTATCGACTCCAGAGCCGATTACCAACGCGTTTCGCGCCGCGGACCACGGTCACCACCGCGATCACGCCCGCCAAAACCGCCGCGCCCACGGCCGCCAAAACCGCCGCGACGCCCACCACGTTCTTCACGCGGCTTCGGTTGCGATTCATTCACACGCAACGGGCGGCCATCGAGTTCATGCCCGTTCAGAGCATCAATCGCGGCCTGCGCCTGTGTATCATCCGGCATCGTCACGAAGCCGAATCCCTTGCTGCGACCGGTCATACGATCGGTCACAACCCGAGCGGCAGTAACTTCGCCATATGCCGCGAACGCTGCCTTGAGTCCATCGTCAGTCGTCGCGTAAGCGAGGTTACCAACATAGATTTCCATTCTAACTGTCCTATCTTAACTTTTTATGTTCTGTGTCCGCCCGCAAAAGCACACGCCTTCATCGAGAGAACGCCGCAAATTATACCATTTTTTACCCCTCCACGTCAAGCAGAATCGGCGTTTGACCCAAAAAAAGTGCCTTTTCACGCCTTCCGCGCCATTTTCCCATTTCGTTTCGAGCCCTTCCAACCCCTTCCGCCAATTTTAAGGGTGTGTTAAGGTCGCGGCACTTTTAGGTGCGCAAAGCCGGGTCAAGTCGGTCGCGAAGGTAATCGGCGAGGTGATTGAACGCGAGAACCAAAATAAAAATTGCCGCGGTCGTGAATGTCATTTCCCACCACACGCCTTGCCACAAGCGAAGCCGCGCATTATTAATCATCACGCCCCACGAAGGTTCGCCTTGCACGCCAATGCCCAAAAACGAAATAAAAACCTCCGTTGAAACGGCCGAGGGAAAGCGTAACGAGAATTGAATCAAAATGACGTGCGCCACATTCGGCAAGATATGACAAAACATAATCCGCGCATGCGAATACCCCAAAACGCGCGCCGCCTGAACATACGCCTTCTCGCGATGCTTCATCACTTCCGCACGAATCGTGCGGCACACCCCCACCCACGTCGTCAGACCAATCCCCAAATAAATGCCGAGGAGCCCTTGCCCCACCACAAGCGAAATCGCCAAAATGAAAAGCAATCCAGGCATCGACGCCACCGTTGCACACAGCCAAACAACGACATCATCCATGCGCCCACCAAAATAGCTACCCAGCAAGCCCAGCAACACACCCAGCGGAATCGCAATCAACGACGTCATCACCCCCACGTGAAACGCAATGCGCGTACCTTGCACAAGCCGCAATGCAACGGAACGCCCCAAATTATCCGTACCCATCCAATGTTCACGACTCGGCGGCAAATAACGTTGATCTGCATGAACGACGTTGTATTCAGGCGTCACATCCCGTGCGCGCGCCACACGATATTGGACCTCGCCAAAAATTGCCGCGCCTAAATAAAGCGCAAGGGCCGCGAGACAAAGTTTGACGGATAGCCTCACTTCTTCCAATCCGCAGGCAAGGCGTTCAGAACAGTCTCGACAACCTGTTGAAGTGTGAGGTCGCTCGAATCAATTTCGACCGCGCCATCGGCCTTGCGAAGCGGCGCATATTTACGCGTCGAATCGATTGCGTCGCGTGCGAGGAGCGAGGCCTTGACGGCTTCCGCATTTTCGTTGGCGATGCCTTTTTCGACTTCCTCTTTTTGACGACGCGCGGCACGTGCCTCGGCCGAGGCGGTCAAGTAGAAGCGCGCGGGCGAATCAGGGAAGACGGCCGTTGTGATATCGCGGCCCTCGACCACAAGGTTGCCATAGCGCGTCATATCGCGAAGAAGTGCAGTGATGCGATCGCGCACAGCCTTGACGGTCGCAACGTGCGAAGCGTGGGCGTTGATGTCGGGCGTGCGAATGCGGTTGCCAGGCTCTTCGCCATGCACATAGTAGGCAATGTGACCCGCTTCGGGACGGCATTCAATCTCGACCTTCTGCGCAAAGGCGGCCACGGCGTCAGGATTGGATGTGTCGATGTTGTTTGCCAAGCACTGCCACGTCATGATGCGATACAGCGCACCGGAGTCCACATGCAAGTAGTTGAGGTGTTCGCCCACAAGGCGCGAAACAGAAGATTTGCCAGCGCCGCTCGGACCGTCGATTGCAATCACATTGCTCATTTCGGTGACTCCTGATAAATAACGAAAATGGTGTAAACAACAAAGAGGGCAATCCACAACACGCCTTCCGCACGCGTCACTTTTCCGCCCTCCCTCGGCTTGCGGAAGTTGATGCCGAAAATCGTAATCGAAAGCGAGAACAAAATCATCGTCGGCAAATCGCGCGTCAAAACAAACGGCGAGAAACTCGAAACAGGCGAAATGCTCGTGGCAATCCCGACGACGCCCAGCGTATTGAAAAAGTTCGAGCCAATGATATTGCCCAAAACGAATTCATGTTCGCCGCGCCGCGCCGAGGCAATCGCGCTCGCAAGTTCAGGCAACGACGTCCCCATCGCAACAATCGTGAGCCCAATCAAAAGCTCGCTCACGCCCAACGTTCGCGCCACATCCACCGCGCCCCACACCAAATAGTGTGACGAGCCCACCAACACAGCCAAGCCCACCACCAACTTCACAACCGCGACCAAGATCGTCTTGCCCAACCGCGGCACTTTTTCCGCCGCGTCTTCCTCCGCGGCATTTTTCTCCGCATTCTTTTCGCGCTGATCATACCAACAATAAATTGGCATCAGCACCGCAAAGACCGCGAGCAAAATAAACGCGTCCATTCGCGAACACGTGCCATCGCGCAACAAGAAATACGACAACGCAGAAATGCCCACCAGCGCGGGCGCGGCAATGTACGCGGCCGAGGGCTTCACCAGAATCGGGCGAATAAGTGCCGCGATGCCGAGGATGCCCGCGATATTAAAAATGCACGAGCCATACGCATTGCCAAGTGACAAGTCCGCATGCGACGACACGCCCGACATCACGCTCACGCACAACTCTGGCGCACTCGTCCCAAACCCGATAATGACCATCCCAATGATGAAAGGCGAAATGCCCGCAATCCGCGCCAAAACTGCCGCGCCATCTACAAAGATGTCACTCGACCACGCCAGCGCCGCCAGCCCGCCAAACATAAACAGCAGGGCCAAATACAGTGGTATATCTGAATACATAATGTGGTGGTGGTGGTGCCTTTTTTATTTCGCCTTCTTCGTCGTGGTGGTGCTAAACGAAGTCGCGAACTTATACGCGTTCTGGAACATGCGCATCCACGGTCCATTCTCCTTGAACACGCCCGGATTATAACTCAACTGGCACGCACGGAATCCACGTTCCGGATGCGGCATCATAATCGTCGCGCGCCCATCCATCGTCGTAAACGCCGTCTGCCCGCCCATCGAGCCATTCGGATTGTACGGATAGCGCATCGTCACGTTCCCGCGCCCATCCACAAAATGTGCCGCGCAAATCGACGGCGTCCAACCTTCCGTCCACACGCGCCCTTCACCATGCGCCACTGCAATCGGCAAAATCGAACCTTCCATCCCCTTGAAGAAAATGGACGGCGACGCTTCCAACCGAATCGCCGAATACCGCGCCTCAAACTGCTCCGACACATTCTTCACAAACCGCGGCCAACCTTCCGCGCCTGGAATAATATCCTTCAATTGCGACAACATCTGACACCCGTTGCAAACGCCCAGCGAGAACGTCTCCGGCCGATTGAAAAACGTGCGGAACATCTCTTTCAACTTGTCATTGTAAAGAATCGACCGCGCCCAGCCCGAGCCCGCGCCCAGCACATCGCCATAGCTAAATCCGCCGCACGCCACCAAGCCCTGGAAGTCCTTCAGATCCACGCGCCCCGCAATCAAATCGCTCATGTGCACGTCCACACAATCAAACCCCGCAAGCGCAAATGCCGCGGCCATCTCAATGTGCCCATTCACACCCTGCTCACGCAAAATCGCCATCCGCGGATGCACCGCGTTCTTCTTCACCTTCGCGGCAATTTCATCCGGATCAAACGTCAGCGCAAACTGCATGCCAGGATCTGCCGCGTCCAACCCATTGTCGTACTCTTCCTTCGCCGTGACCGGATTGTCTCTGAGCGCCTGCATGCGATACGTCGTCTCACTCCACGCACGCCGAATGTACGTCAAGTCCGTCTTGAGCGCCTTGCGCGCGCCCACCGAAATCTCAAACGTCCGCACATTCGCGCTGCGGCACACAACGCCAATCTGCTCAGCCTTCACCTTCGCCGCCTTGAAAATCTTCAGGACTTCCCCGACCTTCGATTCCGTCACCTGCAACACCGCGCCCGGCTGCTCATTGAAGAGCTGCTCCAGCACATCGCCATCTGGCAGCGCGGCAATAATTCCGCGCCCGCCCGTGATTGCCATCTCCGCCAGCGTCACCGCAAGCCCACCATCCGACCGATCGTGATACGCCATCGCCAGCTTCTCACGCACAATCTTTTGCATCGCATTGAAGAAGTGCTTCAGCGTCATCGCGTCCGCATCCGCATGCGTGTTCCCCAATTGACCATACACCTGCGCAAGCGCCGTCGCCCCAAGCGGATACGTCCCATCGCTCAAGTCCACATAAATCAAGAACGAACTCTCCCCATTCACATCCGCCTTCAAATCTGGCGTCAACGTCAACCGCACATCATTCACCGGCGCAAAACTCGACACCACCAGCGACAACGGCGCCACCTGCTTCTTCGCCTCCCCATGCGAATCCGTCCACGTCGTATGCATCGAACAACTATCCTTCCCCACCGGAATCGACACCCCCAACTTCGGACAGAACTTCAACCCCACTTCCTCCACCGTCTCATACAGCCGCGCATCCTCGCCGGGCTCGCCACACGGCGCCATCCAATTCGCGCTCAACCTCAACTGCGAAATGTCCCCCACATCCGCCGCGGCCAAATTCGTCACCGCCTCCGTAATCGCCATCCGCCCCGACGCCGGCCCATCAAGGAGCGCAATCGGCGACCTCTCGCCCGTCGCCATCGCCTGCCCTTCATACGTCGTATACCCCATCGTCGCAACCGCACAATCTGCCGCGGGCAATTGATACTTCCCGACCATCTGATCGCGCGCCACACGCCCCGTCACCGTCCGGTCCGTAATCGTAATCAAAAACGTCTTGTCCGCCACCGCCGGCAAATGCAACACCCGCGTCAACGCATCCAATGGCCGCACGCCCTCAAACACCGTCGGCCGATGCGCCACCTTCACACGCTTCACCTTCCGCACCATCCGCGGCGGCTTGCCAAGCAAAACCTTGATGTCCATATCAATCGGCTTGTCACCAAAATGCTCGTCCTTCAGCACCAATCGCCCATCGCCCGTCGCCACACCAATAAACGCCACTGGACACCGCTCACGCGCACACAGCTCCTCAAAAAACTGCCGCGCCCCCGGCTTCAACGCCAGCACATACCGCTCCTGCGCCTCGCAACACCAAATCTCCATCGGGTTCATCGACTTCTCTTCATTATGAACCTTCCTCAGCTCAAACACGCCGCCCGTCGCCTCCACCAACTCAGGGCACCCATTCGACAAACCACCCGCGCCAATATCATGCACCGACAAAATCGGATTCGCCGCCCCCAGCGCCGTGCACGCATCAATCACCCCCTGGCACCGCCGCTGCATCTCCGCATTCCCTCTCTGCACCGAATTGAAATCGAGCGCCTCCGAATTCGTCCCCGTCATCATCGAACTCGCAGCTCCCCCGCCCAGCCCAATCCGCATCGCAGGCCCGCCAATCTGCACGATGAGCGACCCCACCTTCACATCCTTCTTCTGCACCTGTCCGCGCCGTATCACACCCATGCCACCGGCCAGCATAATCGGCTTGTGATACCCCCTCAACTCGCCTGCAATCTCCCCTTCATACGTCCGGAAAAATCCACACAACTGCGGCCGCCCAAACTCATTGCCAAACGCCGCGCCCCCCAGCGGACCCTCCGTCATAATCTGAAGCGGCGTCGCCAGCCTCGTCGGAAATTCCGCAAACGTCCGCTCCCACGGCTGCGGAAAACCAGGTATCCTCAAGTTCGAAACCATGAACCCGCAAATCCCCGCCACCGTCCGCGAACCAGTCCCCGTCGCCGCCTCATCTCGAATCTCACCCCCCACGCCCGTCGCCGCACCAGGAAACGGTGAAATCGCCGTCGGATGATTGTGCGTCTCCACCTTCATCAACTGGTCCACCTGGTCCTTCTTAAAACTATACGCGTGCGTCTTCGGGTCAATCGCAAACACATCCGTCTTGAACCCAACCACCACCGCCGAGTTGTCCTTGTACGCCGACAACGTATCCTTCGGCCGCTTCGCATGCGTGTTCTTTATCATCCCAAACAGCGAGTTCTTTTCCTTCTTCCCATTGATGATAAACTCCGCACCAAAAATCTTATGCCGACAATGCTCGCTGTTCACCTGACCAAACATCACCAATTCTGTGTCCGTCGGATTCCGCCCCGCCGCCTTGAAACTCTTCGCCAAATACTCCATCTCAGGCTCGCTAATCGCCAAACCCAAACTCTCATTCGCCTCGCGAATCGCCTCAATCCCCTTCGCCAAAACATCATATGTCCGACCCGCCGCAGGCTCCGCCTCAGCAAAGAAATCCCCCAAATCTGCCGCGCCATAAATCCCTTCCGTCATCCGATCATACAAAGCCACCAAACTCGTCCGCGGCAAACTTTCCGCCGCGCTCGTAAAGAACGCAATCCCACGCTCCACTCTCCGAATCCCCGCCAAACCACAGTTCCGGAAAATATCCGTCGCCTTCGAACTCCACGGCGAAATCGTTCCCTTGCGCGGCATCACATAAAACGACGCCGCCACATCCTCATCCGTCGCATTCAATAAACTCAACGCCCGCGGCAAATCCGCCTCATACTCACACCCATCCGTCGGCTCCAACAAATAAACCCACTTCGCCTCCAAATCAATGGGCGTACCAAGCCCAGCCGCCTCCGTCAACGCCTTCTTCAAAGCATCCATACGGAATGGAGAATACGCATCTGTTCCTTTTGCGAGAATCATTTCTATCGGTCCTTTCGACTGTTGTCCTATAAGGCTGTATATTATACCATATTTCCGCGGCACTTTCAATCCCCAAATCCACCCCATCCCGACTAGAATTTCCTCCCACCCCGACCAAAATTTTCTCGCGCCCCGACTAAAAATCTGCCGCGCCCCGACCAAAATTTTCTCGCGCCCCGACTAAAAATCTGCCGCGCCACTCCCCCTTGTCC
>CAVGIZ010000130.1:0-7272 GCA_963629255.1 Anaerovoracaceae bacterium | reverse complement strand
ACAACATTGTGCCGGATACGTGGATTTATGTGCAGGAGCGCGATGTGCGGATGGGGCGGATTCAGATTTTCAATAATTGGAGTCCGTACATGGTGGATGATGTGACGAAGCATGTGTGGATTGGGCTTGAATATTTTTGTGCGGAAGGCGACCAGATGTGGACGATGGATGACAAGGCGTTTATTGATTTTGCAACGAAGGAGTTGCGGCACATTGGAGTTTTGGGGGAGGAGACGCCTGTTCTCGATGCGGTGCGTTTGCGTGTGAAGAAGGCGTATCCAGCGTATTTTGGGACATATGCCGAGTTTGGTAAGGTGCGGGCGTGGCTGGATGGAATCCCGAATTTGTACTGCATTGGGCGCAATGGACAGCACCGTTATAACAATATGGACCATTCGATGCTGTGCGGGATTGAGGCGGTGCGTGTGCTTCTTTTGGGCGCGGCAGATAAGGCCGATATTTGGAATGTGAACACCGAAGAAGAGTACCATGAAAGCAAGTAGTATCAAGCGATTGACGGTTGCGCTGTTCATTCTGTTGGCGCTTATTTTTGGCGGACAGGTTTTGCGGTTCTCACGATATGTTCTTATCGACGATAAGTGGTATGATTATTATGGTGGCGATGCGTGCTTGAGGCGGGATGAAATTCTGTGCGCACACCAAGGAGTAAATTCGTTTCATGTTTGGAATGGAGATACGAAGTTGGCAGGCTTTGTCCCGTATCATCGTCCTGATATAACAAATGTGGTAGCGACATCAAATGATCGAGCTGTCCATGCATATCCGCCTTGGCATACGGCTGTGAGCTATTGGTTTGGTTGGGTGTCGGAGCGAACTTATTTGGTCGTGATGACGGTTTTCTTTTGGCTGTGTCTTTGGTTTGTAGTACTTGAGAGTATCAGGATTACAAAAGCACGATTTAAGGATTATTGGATTATCGCGGGGCTTGCACTTGCGATGATTGCACAGGGTGTGGAAATATGTTTCACATCTCTCAATTACGGTGTGCTAGCTCTTGCGGCATTTCTTCTGATGAACAAGGCTCTTGAAAAGAATCAGAATGTCCTTGCCGGGCTAGCTTGGGCTGTGATGATGATTAAACCTCAAGTTGGATTGTTGTTTGTGTGGCCTTTATTTTGGAAGCGGCGGTATTTATCGATTGTAATTGCCGCGGTCATTTGTTTGGTCGAAACAGTGGTCACTTCATTTCTTGTTCATGAATCGGTGGTTGATTTGATCTTGCAAGTTCCACAAATCGGTGGTCCTTACCCGAAAGGGTTGATTGCGGGATGTCTAAAGCCGATTTTGGGAAGTGCCGCGCCCATTGTTGTGATGGCGACATTCTTTATTTTGACGGGGCTTGCAACGTGGGGCTTGCGTAAGAATAATGATTTTATTATTTGTTGTTTGCCTGTTGCTTTGGCAAGTTCGGTATGGACCTATTGCGGGATTTATGACCGTATTATTTTGTTGCCTGTTTATATTGTGTTGATTGGAAAATTCCTTGAAATGCAGAAGCCTTGGTGGAATGGGTGGAAGATGTTAGGCGGCTTTTATGTGATGACGGCAATCTTTATCGCTGTGTGGACGTTGAAAATGAGTGTTGACCCTTTTGCTCCTTCGGTGCAGGCATCGCATGCATCGAGAATTGCAAGAGATACTTCATGGGGCTTGTCGCTCGTTGTGTTTATTGTTCTCTTCTTTCGGAAAGAGTTTGAGCCTAAACGAGAGGGTGGAAGCGCGGCAGAAATTTAGAGTTGAAATTTTCCGCGTAAATTTGCGGAGTTACGCGCGTAATGCGGCTGGGTTACGCGGAGATTTTGGTTGAGCGGAACGGAGGGGTCTGACGGCTTAGAAAGGGCGCGGCAGATTTTTGAGATTTGGGTATGGTATTTGGCGCGGAAATATGGTATAATATATGTCCAACAAGTTACTAGAAGATAATGAGGTCGTTATGAAGAAACTGACGGACATTAGTTGGCAAGATTTTGAGAAGCTCTCCCTTGAGGAGAAGTCGGAATATTTGGAGCGTCCTGAAGGGGATGGAATGCCGTATCATACGCTTTTTGCGCAACAGTTTGATCGAGGGTTGTTGGAGAGGTTGTGTGCGCTCGCCAATCGGATTCGGTTTGTGAATAAGTCGCGGGAAGGGGCGATGTATTTGAAGAGTGTTTTGGCGCACAAGCGGGCGATGTTGTATTTCTCGCAGCCGAGTTCGCGAACGTTTTTGTCGCACTTGGCGGCGTGTCAGATTTTGGGATTGACGACGGGGTCGGTGCGAGATGCGGCGACGTCGAGTGAGTTCAAAGGGGAATCGCATGAAGATTCGATTCGGACATTTAGTTCGTATTTTGATATGATTATTATGCGCAGTCCGGAGAGGGGGCTTGCGGAGAAGATGGCGTGGGAGCTTTCGAATTCGTCGCGGCCGATTCCGATTTTGAATGCGGGGTCGGGGAAGGACCAGCATCCGACGCAGGCGTTGTTGGATATTTATACGTTGATGAGGTCGTTTGAGGAGCGCGGCGGAATTGATGGGCGGACGGTGACGTTTTGCGGGGATTTGATGCGTGGGCGGACGGTGAGGTCGCTGAGTTATTTGTTGACGAACTTTAAGGATGTGAAGCAAATTTTTGTCGCGCCGCAGGAGTTGCAAGTGCCGGCGGACGTGGTGATGATTTTGGCGAAGAAGGGTGTGGAGTTTGAGGTGACGGACAATTTGAAGGAGGCGGTGAAGATTTCGGATGCGGTGTATATGACGCGGATTCAAGATGAATGGGATTCGGCGAAGGGGGCGTCGGCGAAGATTGATACGTCGCGGTTTAAGTTTGGTGCGGAGGAGCTCGCCTTGTTGAAGCCGGACGGGATTATTATGCATCCGTTGCCGCGGCGGGATGAGATTGCGACGTGTTGTGATCGGGACCCGCGGGCGAAGTATTGGCGGCAGATGCGGAATGGGATGTGGATTCGCGCGGCGTTGATTGCGGGTGTGTTTGGGTATGAGCGCGAGATTATGGAGTGCGGGTACTGAGGGAGATTGAGGTAAGATGAGCGAAGGCGCGTTCTTTCAGGATTTGGCGTTGCTGATGACGGTGGCGGGGATCGTCTCGGTTGTGTTTGCGAAGTTGCGCTGGCCGAAGGTGCTGGGGTATATTGGCGCGGGCATTTTGATGAGCGCGAATACGTGGGGGGTGAGTTTGCTCGCGGATACGCAGTCGGTGAATACGATTGGGCAGTTGGGTGTTGTGTTTTTGATGTTTACGTTGGGGCTGAGTTTTTCGACGTCGGAGTTGAAGCGCATTAAGAATGTGACGATACCGGTGGCGATTTTGGACACGGTGATTATGACGTGGATTGGGTACACGATTGGGCGGGAATGTTTTGGATGGGGGAGTGTGGCGTCGTTGTTTTTGGGGGCGGCGATTTGCGATTCGGCGACGACGATGTTGGCGAAGATTATTGATGAGATGCATTGGTCGGACCGGCCGTTTGTGAAGTATGCGGTGGGGACGAGCGTATGTGAGGATATTATTTGCGTGGGGATTATCGCCTTGATTACGGGCGTGGCGCATGGTGGGCAGATGTCGTTTGGGGCCGCGGCATTTTCGCTCGGCGGGCTGTTTGTGTTTTTCTTGGCGGTGATTGTGTTTGGATTTATTTTAGTGCCGCGGTTATTGTCGTCGGTGTCGAAGACGAAGGATGATGAGGCGCTTGTTTTGATGGCGCTTGGGTGTTGCTTCTTTATTTCGTATGTGGCGTTTCGGTTTGAATTTTCGTTGGCGCTGGGGGCGTTTTTGATTGGGGTGGTGGCGTCGACGAGTGAGAGCCGGCGGCGGATTTCGGATTTGGTTTCGCCATTGAAGTCGATGTTCGCGGCGGTTTTCTTTGTGTCGATTGGATTGCTCGTGAACCCGGCGTCGTGCTTGCAGAATTGGGTGGCGATTTTGATTTTGGTGGGCGTTGTGATGTTGGGGAAGTTTTTGAATTGCACGTTTGGGGCGATTGTGTCGGGCGAGACGGTGAAGACGTCGGTGCAGATGGGGATGGGGCTGGCGCAGATTGGGGAGTTTGCGTTTATGGTGGCGGTGTTGTATGTGACGACGACGGGGGATCAGACGTGCCCGATGTATGACATTGTGGTTTCGGTTTCGATTTTGACGACGCTCCTCAATCCGTTGATGTTGAAGTTGTCGGAGCCGGTGGGCAGTTGGGTTGAGGGGCATGTGCCGGGGAAGTTGGCGAAGTTGCTGGAGACGTATCGCGGATTTGTGGCGAAGTATCATGCGACGTCGAAGGGGGATGCGGCGCATCGCGAGGTGCGCAATGGTGTGATTGAGCTGGCGGTGATTGCGGTTTTGGAGTTTGCGGTGGCGGTGGCGCTTTCGCTTTTGAATCAGCGTGATTGGTCGAACTTTTCAGTTTTCTTTGAGGCGCACAAGCGGATGTTCTTCTGCTTGTTGACGGATATATTCCTTTTGGCGATGGCCGCGCCAGTTTTGAAGATCGCTTGCAATTTGGGCGAGCGCATTGGGCAGATTTTGATTCCGACGGCGGAGGAGATGTGGCAGCAGGCGGTGCGGCGTTTGATTTTGCTGGTGGTGCTGGCCGCGGGGGTGGTTGGCTTTTTGGTTGAGGCGGTCATGATCAATGTGAACTTGGCGCCGGAGGAGGCGTGGGCGCAGGGCGTGATTGCGTTTATTTTGATTGTGGCGGCGATCTTTGGTTGGCGGTATTTTGTGAAGGCGAGCCAGCGTGCGACGACGCGTTTCAATGAAGCATTGGAGGCGGATGAGCGCATGGCGAAGATTGGCGAGATGCTGACGTTTACGGTGCCAGCGAATGCGCTTCATCGTTTGCAGTTGGACCTTTCTTCGCCTGCGATTGGTGGGACGGTTGTGACGCTCAACATTCGTGCGAAGACGGGTGCAACAATTGTGTCGGTTGAACGCGATGGGCAGATTATTCGTAACGTGGGGCCGGACCTTGATTTTCGCGTGGGCGATACGTTGATTGCGATGGGTGAGAGTTCGCAAATTGCCGCGCTCAAGGACTTGCTTGGCATTACCGCCTGATGAAAAAGGCGCGGCGAATTTTTCTTTGGATCGTTGCGTTAGGCGTGGGCGCGGCAGTTTTATTTGGCGCGCTTTCGTGGGCGTTCATTGATTGGGATGCGGACGGGGCGGATGTGTTTCCAGGGGGCGTGACGCTGCGGGATCGGGCGGGCGAAGTGTTGCGGGTGACGCTGGGGGAAGGGGATGTTGATTGCCGGCCGACGTATCAAGCCGCGGCGGATGATTGGATTGTGAAGGCACTTGTTGCGTCTGAGGATGGAAAGTATTGGGAGCATCGGGGCGTGCGGCCGCTGAGCATTTTGCGTGCGGCGTGGCAGAATGTATTTTATCGGCGGCGGATTTCGGGGGCGTCCACGATTTCGATGCAGGTGACGCGGCTTATACGACCGCATCCAAAAACGCTTTGGTGGAAGTGGAAGGAGGCGATTCACGCGATGAAGATGGAGCGCGCGAAAGATAAGCTTTGGATTCTTTCGCAGTATTTGAATCGTGCGCCGTTTGGTTCGAACTTTATTGGAGTGGAAAGTGCCGCGCGGGGATGGTTTGGACATGGGGCGAAAGATTTGGGATTGGGCGAGGCGGCGCTCCTTGCGGGGATGGTTCAGGCGCCTTCGCGGTTTAGACCAGACCGGCATTTGGATAAGGCCTTGAAGCGGCGGGATTATGTTTTGGGTCGGATGTTGAAGCTCGGGTTTATTACGGAGGAGCAGATGGATGCGGCGCAATCGGTGGAGCCAGTTGTGAAAAGTGCCGCGCGGCCGTTTCGTGCGCCGTTCTTTTGTGATTATGTGTTGTCGCAATTGCCGCGGGAGGTGCGTTTGCGGGGTGGGGATTTGCGGACGACGCTTGATGCGGACATTCAGGAGTTGTGTGAGCGCGGCACTTTTGCCGCGGCGCAGGCGGGTGGGTATTCGACCGCGGCAGTTGTGCTCGAAGCGCGGACGGGTGACATTTTGGCGATGACGTGTTCGAGCGATTATGCGAACGCGACGAATGGTCAATTCAATTTGGCGACGGCGATGCGTCCAGCGGGGTCGACATTGAAACCTTTTTTGACGGCGCTCGCGTTTGATTTGGGGCTGGCGACGCCGGAGGAACGGGTGCTGGATGCGCCGAAGGCGTATAAGGGGTATCGGCCGGCGAACTTTGATGCGGCGTATCGTGGGCGGGTGACGATTCGCGAGGCGCTCGTTTTGTCGTTGAATATTCCATTTGTGAAGTTGTTGCATCGTATTACGCCGGAGAGGTTTGCGACGATGCTGAGGGAGCTGGGGTTTGCGCATGTTGAGAATGCGTCGACGGAGTTGGGGTTGGGGCTTGCGATTGGGAATGCGGAGGTGAGCTTGCTGGAATTGTGCCGCGCGTATCGGGCGTTGGCGACGCCGACGAATGGGATCGTTTCGCCGGAGGCGGCGTATTTGGTGAGTGATATTTTGTCGGGGGCGGAGAGGTCGAGCGCGGCGTTGGGGCATGTTGCGGATGTGGTGACGTCGCGGTTTGCATGGAAGACGGGGACATCGAGTGCGTATCGTGATGCGTGGACGATTTTGTGGAATCCAGAGTATGTGGTGGGGGTGTGGTGCGGGCACATTCAAGGTGGGTTTGGGGATCAGAAGTTGGTGGGGGCGAAGGCGGCTGCGCCGCTGGCGTGGAGTTTGGCGAGGGCGTTGTATCCGCAGAATAATGGGCCGTGGTTTCGGATGCCGACGAATGTGGTGACGCGGCAGATTTGTTCGCTGACGGGGATGAAGGCGAATGGGGATTGTCCTGAAGTGGAAGTGGGGCGCGCGATACGTGGGAAAAGTGCCGCGGCGTTGTGCACGGCGCATCGGCGCGATGCGAATGGAAGGCTTGTGACGAGGGAGGAAAAGGACGCGGCACTTTCCATTATTAGACCGGAGGATGGGGCGAAGATTGAGTTGGTGGAGGGGATGGCACAGCAGAAGGTGGTGTGTCGCGTGGCGGGGAATGCGGAAGGGGAGAAGTTGTGGTGGTTTGTGAATGGGGGCGTCGCAGGCGAGACGAAGGGATTGGAACCGTTTGTGTGGGAGCCGAGGGAGGGGACGAATGTGATTACATGCACAACGGCTGATGGCACGACGGCGAGCGTTTCCGTGATTGTGACGGGGTTGTGAGGCGCGAGCGAGGGGTGGACTAAGGGTCCGAGGGACCCTTATCCCCCCTCGACCCCCCTAATCCC
>CAVGIZ010000129.1:0-7359 GCA_963629255.1 Anaerovoracaceae bacterium | reverse complement strand
AACTTCCTCCACATTTTATAAAGTGTGGAGGACTCAAAACGTTCAAACCCTCACCAACCCCAATAAAACAAGGCCTATCCTCCTCCACATTTTATAAAGTGTGGAGGGATTTCCGCGGCACTTTCCCCAAAAAATCAAAAAATCTCTATGTCCTTTATGTTCTACACGGCTAAAATCTCTCCCCCTTCCAAAAGTTCTACATGTTCTACACGGCCATTCCAAACCCCCGCGGCACTTTTCCCCTTGATCTTTGACAATTGAATTTTTATCCCGGCGTATTTTTCGTACTTGTTTTTTCACTCACATTTAGCTTCGCTCGTGAAAAAAGAGACCGCGCGGCATTCTTTCTACAGTCCCGCTTCAATCCAAAATCAATCCACCGCGCTTGCGGCGCTTTCAACGCCTAGAAATATCCAGGAACCCGCAATTCCACGCACCAATCGATGGAATCTTCACTTTCCCATCCTTCACCGCAAGCTCAATCGGTTCCTTCCCCGCCTCGCGCCAAATCACCTTCGCACCCTTCTCAATGCCGCGGAGCGCCACCACAATCTCCTCCTGCGCTCCAATGCGCGTATTCAAAATCCCAACCGTCCTCAGCTTCCCTTCCTTCGTCACCCGCATCGCCATCAAGCCCACAAACGGCGACTTCAATGTCGCGAGCGCCTCGCCATCCTTCACCCGCGCGGCCACCGCATCCCGCAACGCCTGCACCTTCCCCGAATTCGCCATCGTGATATTCATCTTCTTCTCGTCATCCGTCACCTTCCCCACGCTCCTCCCCATCCCCACCATCATCGGCACGCCCGTCAAACCAAACTTATACAAATTCCAACCCGCCAATCCGCCCGCCTCAAAACCAACAACCTCGCACCCTTCATTCGCCTCCGCATACCCCTTCAAAACTGCCGCGGCCTTCGCAATCGGCGCGAGCATCTTCTTTCCATACTGCTCGTCCGTCTCCGCCTTCGCATCCAGCGTCCAATAGCTCGTAAAGTTGAACCCATACATCAGCGCGGCAAAACTTTCCACAATCACACTCTGCGCACTCCGCCCACCATACGTATGCGGCCAACTCTCTACTTCCGGACACCAATACCGAATCGTCCCAACATCCTTCAACCGCCCAGCAAACGCGGCACTTTCAATCGACTTGATCACCTGCTCCGACGGATTCAAATCCCAATACATCCCACCGCCCGGACGTATCCCCGTCGCACGCCCACTCACTTCCGCCAGCACCTTCGACACCCCCCTCACGCTCGCCTCATACTTCCCCGCATTGCAATGCTGCAGCCCCATAATCGCCCCCGGCGCAACTTCCTTCACGCCCTCTGCAATCGCCCGCGCAACCCCTGCAATCGACTCCACCGAAAACGCCGCCCACTTCGCTCCAAGCTCCCCGCCCTTGGCAACTTCCGCCGCCAATTCCTCCCGCGTCCACTTCGCCCCATTCTCCTCATTGAACGCCGCCACACACGCCTGACACCAACACCCATCTAACGACCCATTCGTCGCTGGCCGATGATTATCAATCCTCAAATCATCATCAATCCACACGCTCCGCGGCTGACACCCCGCATACACCTTCGCCATCTCCTTGATGTACGCCAAGAACTTCTTCTGCCGCGGACAGTTGCAAAACTTATCCTCCACACCCGTCGAACCCGTCCAACCCGTCCACGCCTTCGCGCCCCAATAATTCGTATTCGTGAAATCATCACCATGCCCAATCGTCGTCTGAATCTGCAAACTCGGCACAATTCCAAGCGCCCTCAAATCTGCCGCGGCCGCCGCAATGTTCTTCGCCTGCTCCCGATGAAACTCCATCGGCATCATCCCACCCCACGATGAAAACCATACCTCATCACAACACCCCGCCTTCGCCCGAATCACCTCCAGCGTCTTCGCCCATTGCTCCTTCGAGAGCGTGTGCAAACACGAAAACCGCAACACAAGGCGCGGCATCCCGAAACCAGAAAGCCCGAATCCAAGTGCCACCACCGCGGCAAAAATAATCCTCTTCTGCATACCTCTTCTCCTTCTTGATAAGATTCCCACATTATACCATATTCCCGCCCACATTGCAACCCCGAAAGACGAGTACGTCACTTAAAGCAAAAGAACTTGGGACCTTCCCAAGTTCCTCAGCACGCCAAAATTGGCGGAGGGAGGGGGATTCGAACCCCCGATACGGGTTTACCCCGTATGACGATTTAGCAAACCGTTGCCTTCAGCCACTCGGCCATCCCTCCTAAATCGTGAAAACGGCGCATATTATATCATATTTTCTGCTCGCCGTCAACTAGAACTATTGCAGGTTTCCAACTTTTTGCGTTAATTACAACTAAATCCGCATTAAAGCCCTTTTCTACCTTACCAAGATTCTTGCCCCAACCCTGCTCAATCGCCTGATTCCACGACGTCGTCCTCACCAAATCCTTCAGCGGGATGCCCGTCACCTCATGAACATTCTTCAATCCCATGCCCATCCAAAGCGTTGAACCAGCCAAATTTCCACCTTCCACAAGCCGCGCTTCGCCATTCTTGAGGAGCACTTTTAGCCCGCCCATCTCAAATGCGTACCCATCCTTGCAATGCGAGCACCGAAGCGAATCCGTAATCATTTGGACGTGTTCAAGGTTCCGCCGCGTGAATATGAGCTTCAGCATATCTGGGCACAAATGAATCTTGTCGCAAATGACTTCCGTGTTCAAATCTTCCACCAGGAACCCCGCGCCCACCATGCCAATCTCGCGATGATGCAACGCCGTCATCTGATTACAGAAGTGCGTCATGTGCCGAAGCCCATTCTTATACGCCGCCATCAAGTCCTTGAATTTTGCCGCGGTATGCCCACAGCTCGGCAACACCCCCATCTTGATGCATTCCTTCGCAAACTTCGCACCGCCTTCAGCTTCCACCGCATACGAAATTTGCTTCACCGGATAAACCTTCGCAATCTCCTTGACTTCCTTGATCGACGGCTTGCGCACAAACTTCGGATTCTGCGCCCCGCAACATTTCACATTGATGAACGGCCCTTCCAAATGAATGCCCGGCACCTTCGCATACGGCATCCCCGCCGCGGCATATTTCGCCGCATTCTTCGCCGCCGTCATCAACTCCTGGTGCGAAACCGTCAACGTCGTCGGCAAAAACGTCGTCACGCCCTCCGCCAACTTCGCCTCCGCCAACTTAAAAATCGCCTTCTCATCCGCATCGCAAAAATCATACGTCAGCGCCCCATGCGTGTGAACATCAATGAAGCCCGGCATCACATAATTCCCGCCCGCATCGATCACCGTATAAAAGCCCTTCTTCGCAACCACACGCGTCGTAACGGACTTGATCTTCTTGCCTTCAATGACAATGTTCGCCTTCTCAAGATCAACACCAGGCGAAATAACATGTGCATTTTGAATCAGTGTCTTTTGCATTGTGGACTCCTTTTTATTCATTCAGATTTGCCGCGCCCTACTCTTCATAGTGCCGGCGATAATACTGGTTGAAAGCGTAAAACATAACGTTGACGCCAAGCTTGTAAGCCTGGTCCGCAACTTCGGCCGACGCCCCCGAATGATCATCCCGCCACGCATCATTGATGTCGCCCGGATGATAATACACCATCCAACGCCCATTCTCATCACGAATGCCCGATGCCCGATACCCCGCGTGATGCCAAAACGGCGGCGCCCCATCCGGGAAAATATACGGCCGCTGATAAATCGGATCATCATTCGGAATGTCCACAAGCGGCTTACCCGAAAACACCTTCCTGAGCATGTTCTTGACCGACCCATCGAAATGCCCGCCGCCATTATCAATGAACAGCATCCCGCCTTCCTTCTCGCAATACTCTCTCAAAATCTTCGCTTCCGAATCCGAGATATTGATATTGCCACGCCCCGTCATAAACACAAACGGCGGCGCCTTCTTCTTCGGGAAGAACTTCAACCGATCAATCTCACGAAACTCCGTATCCCGCGCAATCTTCATGCCCGTCCACTCATGGAACTTAATCAGCAAGTTGTAGTCCGCGCCCTTACCCATATCCTGGTCCCAATCGCCCCCACGATACTTCAAACGAATGAACCGCACCGCCGAACCTTCCATCCCAGCCGGCCAGCCGCCCATGCCCTTGCCCTTCCCGCCGCGCTTCGCATCCTGCGGATTCGCCGCGTACGTATCCTGCGTCGTCTCTTCCAACTCCTTCAGCGTCACCACATCGTCAATATCCATCCGCTCCAAAATGTACGGACTCCACGGATTCACGCTCAACTTCTTCGCCTTCTTCTTCGGCTTCACCTTCTTCACCTTCACAACGTCCACAACCTGCGCCCCGCCGCCCTTCGGCAACCCATACGGCTCCTCATACCCCCACGAAAACATCATGTACGGCACAAACAACACCAAGAAGAAAATCGTAAACGCATAATACAACGACGAACGCCACCGCCGATCCGTCCCGCCCGTCTTCAACGACTCCAACACATTCTCGCCCCACGCCGGCGCCACCATCAACCCATACACACCACGCACCGACTTCTGCACCAACGCCAGCCCCACCAGCGCCGCCCACGGCATCATCACAATCGTCCAGAAAATAACCCCCGTCCACAACTCATTCCGACTCGCCGCATCAAACGCCTTCAAATCCGCATGATTCAAAATCGGCCCCACGTCCATCAACCACATGAACGTCAAAAACGCCATCACCAAAAATGCCGCGTACGCCGCCTCCATCACACGGAACGAAAACGCCTTCTTGATCGTCCCCAAAAGTGCCGCGATCGCACACAAACCCGCCACACCCGCACACACAAATCCCAACTTCAACCCATACGCCAAATGCCCCGCATTCTCCAAGTACCGAACAAACGCCTCATCAAAATCACACATCTTGACGTAGCCGCCCGATACCAAAAACGCGCACCACATCAATACGAGCGCTAGCCCACAAAATCCAACCGCAAAACGAAAGGCCGCGGAGCGATGCGATTGAAAACGCCACAGCGCACGGAAAATGCGCACGCACGTCCCCGCGAGCCACCCATGCCCGCGTTCAATCAAATTCAGTATCGCCTCCAAAAACTTCATTCGCTACTTTTCAATTTAGTCGAGCGACAAATCTTCACCGTACTCAAAATCCTTCTTCGGCGGCAACGGCTCCAATTCTGGCGGCGTCTTATCCTTCGCCTCTTCTATCGTAGCAGCCGGCGTCGCAGCCTTCGCAGCCCCCGCGGCACTTTTCGCCGCGCCCGCCGCCTTCTTCACACCGTTCGTCGCCGCAAACGCCTTCATCTCCTCAGCCTTCGCCGCTTCCTTCGCAGCCTTCTCCTCAGCCGCCGCTTTCCGCCGCGCCTCTTCAGCCTCGCGATTCTCCTGCGTCTTCACCGCATTAATGTAGCTCGGCGCATGAAAACCATACTTCTGCCAATCCTTATAAAGCGACGTCGACGTGCCACCAATCAGCACCACGTGCACGATAATCGATATCATCAACGCACGACCAAAAATCGAACGCTCAATACCAACAACGAGTTCATCAGGTGTCTTCATTTCCTTAATCCTCCGATTCTCCAATCAGTATCATCTTTGCGCCACTCTCGCTGATTGCTTCGATAAGCGGCATAAAATCCTTTTTCACAAGCGACTTGTCAATCGTCACCTGCACCGTCCATTCATGGTCAGCCTCCGCGCGCTCCTTCAACGCATCCGTTACCTCGCTCGCCCCCACCTGCTGCCCCTCATACCAAATCACACCATCCTTGTCCATCATCACCGTACTCTTCGCGCTCTCCTGCTTCTCCAAATTCGGCGCCACCGCACGATCCACTTCCACATTCCCCGTCTTCATGAAGTTCGATGCCAACATGAAAAAGATAATCAACAAAAACGCAATATCGCCCATCGACGTGAGCGGCAAAACAAGATTCGGTTTCTTTCTCTTCCTAATCGCCATCTTATTGCTCGCTCATAATTGCCACAACACCACCCGCCGCGGCAATCGCCGTCGCAACCTGGTAGTACCTCTCATACGTCACCTCTGGCGCCGTCTCCACAACAACCGCCCGATTCTTCTCCGATAACTTCGGAAAATTCCTCTTCCACAAATCCGCCCGCAGCTCATTCATGGTGACCTCTTTCTCATTCTTGTCACCCTCGCTCATCAAGATGCGGTCCGCCGTCAGCCTCACCGTCGGCGTGTTCGACTGCTGCTGCTGTTCTGGTGGCTTCGCCGACGACGGCATGTCAATCTGCCGCCCCATCGGCCTCACCAACGAGGTCGTCAAGATAAAGAAGATGATCAGCAGATTCGCGATGTCCGAAAAGGACGTCAAATCTGGCTCAATGTCACCTTGCTTCTTCTTACCAATCCGACCCATAGCATCGATGGCCAAGCTGCGCTTGGCCTATTCCCTTACGCCCCAATCGCCTGCACCAACTCCGCAATCGCCGCTTCCAAATGCGTGTTCCAATCCTCAATCCGCCGCTGGAACATGTTGTACGCCACAACGCCAGGAATCGCAATGAGCAACCCCGCCGCCGTCGTAATCAACGCTTCGGAAATACCACCCGCAACCGCGCCCGGATCCAACCCCGCCGCCTCCGCCATCACGGAGAACGAATTAATCATGCCCGTCACCGTCCCGCACATACCCAAAAGCGGCGCCACCGACGAAATCAAAACCATCGCCCCCAAACGCTGTTCCAATCCCTTCATCGCTTTCGGCGCGTAATCCTCCATCGCCTTCGAAACACCCGCCTCAATGTCAGCCTCGCTCTTGCCCTTCGCGCGCATGTGCTCCAACCGCTGCAACCCTGTCATCAAAACTGCCGCGACCGGTCCCTCCGTCTCCTCGCACGCCGCCTTCGCCTTCTCAATATCACCCGCCGCAACAGCCTCGCGCACCGCCGCGCGAACCTTCACAGGATCACACTTCGATGCCGCACGAAACGCCCTCACGCGATCAATCACAACCGCGAGTAGCCCAATCGAGCACGCCAACAACGGCAGCATCATCCAGCCGCCATCCATTAAGTAACCCATCATAGATGTTGTATCTCCTTCTTCTATTTAGAATCGAATGACGTGTATTATACCATATTCTCGCCCAACATGCAAGGGGGCAATCGAAAAAACTTAAAAAAACTTCCCCACGCCACCCCACCACCAACCCGCGGCACTTCCACCGCGCAACACATTTATTCAATTGTCAAAGATCAATGCTGTAACCAGCGTATTCACCATCAGTGCATCGTCATTCCAACGCCACTGCCCATCAGCGAGCATCCAGCCCCTGCCAGCGCACCCAAAAGCGCCCCCAAGAACCCATACAACGCCTCCAAAAACTT
>CAVGIZ010000128.1:0-7384 GCA_963629255.1 Anaerovoracaceae bacterium | reverse complement strand
TTTTTTTTTTCTAGGTCAATCCCCTATTTTTGATTAGTTATAAAACCAAATCTGCCGCGCGCCCCCACCGCGGCACTTTTCCCTCCCCTCCTCCGCCACGCCCTTCCCACACTTTTATCCCCCCAGCCAAGAACATTTACCTTTTCCCTGGGTGAATTTTATGTCTACACCGGGTGCAGCTTATGTCTGCACCGGGTGTAACTCGTGTCTGCACCGGGTGCAACTCGTGTCTACACCCGGTGCAGACATAAGCTGCACCCGGTCTAGACATAAGCTGCACCGGGTCTAGATATAAGCTGCACCGGGTGTAGCACCAAATTTCCCACCCTCTTTACCCAAACGTCCTTCCCGCACCCACCAAATCTGCCGCCTCAAGCCCCTCGCCGCGATTCCCAAATGAATCCAGCGGATACACTCTAATCTTCTCCAATTCCCGCGGCACTTCTTTCGATTTCACAAGATATCGCGTCACCTGTCCAGCCATTCCCCGCGGCATATTGTATTTGGAATCATACGCCTTAAAGGTGATTTCGTTCCCGTCCTTGTCCTTGAGACCCGTCGCAATCTCATACTTGAACGCACGCGTCTCGCCCGCATTCGCGCAAGGAATCTCCACAAGCCAACCTTCCTTCTCGCGCGTAACCGTCACCTTCGCACCCGCGGCAAATTTGGGCGCGGCACTTTTCGCCCCCCGCACATCAAACGCATACGGCCTCGTCTCCGCCCCGCCCGTGCACGCCGGCAAAGGAATCACCCAATCCGCACCCAGCGACTGATCATGCAAAAAATCGCGCCGCACCAAAACAATGCGGTCCGCATACACCTTCACAAGCATCCCCTGACGCTGTTCATACTGATCCACCTCCCCGCCATACCGCAACGATGACGTCCCAACCGAAGTGAAAGCACCTTGCCAAATGGACCGCTCATCCGTGAGCGACTCGTGCGAATGACCCGAAAACGCAACTGCATTCGGAAATGCCGACAACGCCCGCGCCGCGTATCCTTTATCCGCACACCACGCGTCTTTACCATAAACCGTGCCACCTGGATGCGGATGCTGAATGTAGAAGAACGGCTTCGTCCGATCAATTTTTGCCGCGTTCGCCTTAAACCAACGCTCCACATCCCGAATACCGTCCCACGTATCCCAATGCGCACCAACGAATTGATACCCCTTCACCGTCTTCATCCAAATCGGCGCATACTCTTCCTTGAAAACATCCTTCCAAGCCTTCGCCTTGTTGCGGCAAATCAAGAACTTCCCATACGATTCCTTGTCATGAAAGCGATCCGCATAATGGTCGTAATTCTGCCCCTCGATATCGTGATTGCCATAAACAAACAACTGCTCCACCTTGCGCCCATCCCGCCGCGACATCCCATTGGGAAACACCTTGAACCACGCCTCGCCCACCTTCTCAAGCTGATTAATCATTCCATTATCAGCCATGTCCCCCGCAACCACAACGCCATCCACGCCTTGCTCATCAAACCACCGTAGCGTCTTTTCAAATTGGACAGCATCCCCAAACTTACGAAAATCGCCGCGCCCTTCCGCAACATGAATATCGCTCACGACGCCCAAAATAAGTGCCGCGCCCGCACCCGAAAATAATCCCTCAGGTGCCGCAAACGCACGCGAACACGTGTACGCCCCAAAAACTGCCGCTCCCCCAATAAATGCCCTTCTCGATAAATTCATATCTCCTCCTTACCAAGGAATCACGAACTTCCCATCATCCGTGAAGTGAATCCGCCGCCAAATGTAGCGCCCATCAATCGCATCCTTCGGCGACCACACATCAAACATCGCAATGTATTCATCCTTGCCTTCAACCTTGAAGACGCACGTAGATTGCCCGCCCCACGTCTTTTCAGGTCCGAACCCATTCGCCAGATTCGTCCCAATGCATGGATTATCCAGCCGCTCCCACGGGCCAAAGATATTCTTCGCCCGATACGCATGCGCCGCATTCGGCTTCCAACCTGTGCATCCCGACCCCAGCAAATAATACCACTCACCACGCTTGAAAAGTGCCGGCGCCTCCGTCCAATCCTTTTCAGCAATTCGCACCCAGCGGCCCGTATAATCCAAGCAATCCGGCGTCAACTCCGAAATGTGCAACGTTGAATTGAACTCGGAAGAAAAGACGTGATACGTTTTGCCATCTTCATCTTGGAAAAGCGTCATATCGCGGCAGTCTTGCCCGACCTTGACCTTCCCCTGCCAAAGATGCGCCTTGCGCCCTTCCTCGCTCGGCCCCGTTGAAATATAGCCCACCTTCTCCGACGCGGCAAAAACTTCTGCCGTCAATTCCTCTTTCTTCGCATTAAGCGGATTCTGCCCCACATTCGGCCTCACCGTCTTCACATACCGATACGGCCCCGCGACCCGCTCCGCCACCGCAATCCCCACCGCAGCAAGCGTGTAATGCGTCCCCTTTTCATTGTGAAAATACATCACATACTTCCCCGTCGCCGGCACCTTCACAACCTTCGGACGCTCCAAAACAAATCCGCGGCGAATGTCGGACTTCTCATCATCCTCGACCTTAAGCGCAATGCCCTCGTCCTTCCAATTCGCAAGGTCAACACTCGAATACGCGTGAATCCCAACCATCGCCTTATTTCCCGCCTCGCCCGCAACCTTGTGCTCACCAAACCACCAATAACGCCCCTCCGCAAAAAGAACGCCGCCGCCATGCGCATTGATGTGCACGCCCTTATCGTCCTTCCAAATCCCGCCGTCCTTCGGCAAAACCTCCGCGGCAAAAATGTTCAAACCAACCAACGACAATACGAGCGCGACAAAACTGCCGCGCCCGATTGAAACAACTTGTTTAACTAAGTTCAATAACACGTCCATTCTCCAACCGCGACTTCTCCGCCGCGAATGCAATCACATGACTCTCCAACGCCTGCTCCGTCGTCTGACGAATCTCCTCGGCATCGTTGCGCCACAAAATACGAATGAGCTCCGACACAAGATTGAAGTCACCCCCGCCATGACGCGAAGGATTATCAATCCGCAATTGAAGCGGCACGCCTGTTTCCACATCGCCACCATCAAAGCGGCAAATATGAAGCGTCGTACCATCGCCAATAATTTCGCCGCGCGTACACGAAATGCGCGTCGTGCGAATGTTCTTCTCGGTAAAGCCCGTCATCATGTGGCTCACCGTCGCGCCGCCTTCAAATTCCATATTCACGGATTGATGGTCTGGCACATCATTGTCGCAACAATAAACGCACTTGCCATACTCCGTTTCGCGAATGAGCTTCATCATCGCTTCATCAGATTGGTCCGCAAAAAGATACTTGAGCTCATCATACTTCAAGTACATCTTCTTCGCGCTCCAAATGCACGGCCGCTCAATCGCGGCAGGACAATCCAAACACCGATCCGCCGCGCCCACTGGCTTATTCTCCTTGCGGAACAACTTGATCGAACCAAAGCTCGACACCCGCTTACACTTCTTGCCAATCCACCACGCGAACAAATCAAAATCGTGCGAGCACTTCGCCAAAATAATCGGCGACGACTTTTTCGAATTCGCCCAATTCCCGCGGCAATACGAATGCGCCACCTTATAAAAGCCCGCCGACTCCTGATGCGCAATCGACACCACCTCGCCAATCTCGCCCGAATCAATCAACGCCTTGATGTGCGCAAAGTACGGCGTATAGCGCAAAATGTGCCCCACAATAATCAGCCGCTTCTTCTCAAGCGCCTTGGCAATCACCTCGCGGCACTCCGCCTCCGTCGGCGAAATCGGCTTCTCCAAAAGAAGATGATACCCTTCCTCCAACGCCATCAACGCCGGCTCATAATGAAGCGCGTCCGGCATCGTAATCATCACAAAGTCCGCCTCCGGATGATCCGCCAAACATTCGCGCCAATCTTTCCAATACCGCGGCGCTGGAATGCACTCCGCCTGTTCAGGGTCGGCCACGCCCACAATCTCAAGTTGGTCAGGATGCGCCTTCGCATAATCCGCATACGCGCGGCCGCGATACCCAGCCCCGAGAACAACCGCCTTCAATTTCTTGCCCATGGTCCTTACCGTCCAATCCCCTTATCGTTCAACTCGCGCAACAAAATGCCCGCCATCTCACGCACAGCCTTCCACTTCGCGCCCTTCTCCACCGCCGCCACGCGCTCCAATAACTTCGGGCATTGGCACCCGCACCAACGCAACTGGTCCAGGCAGAAAAGCTTCACGTACGTATCGTCCGTCTTTTCCACGCGCGTCATAAGTGCGTTCACCCAAACCTTGCGCTGCTCAAAACGATCCTTGCCCATCACGTATTGCGAAACCGCCGCGATCTGCGTCGAAGCCATCGCATCCGATTCATACGCCTTCGTGACCTTCGCCAGCAACTTATCCGCCGCGCCCGCATCCTTCACAAACGTCGCCAGTACCTCGTCCTTCACAGCCGCGGCAAGTTCCTTATCATGCGAATTTTGCCACTCAACCGCCATCGGACATCCCGCCACCGGCGCGAACGCTTCCTCATAAACTTCATACGGCGCAACCGGATCCTTCGCCGTCGCCAAATCAATATCCGCGCCCGGCTCCACCGTCACACAGCCCGTCAAAACTGCCGCGCCCGCGGCCACCATCAATCCAAATATCAACTTCTTCATCGTCTTAACCTTTCATGAATTCTGTCGCCCAAGGTTCACGCATGGACGGATACAAGAACCGCTCCGCCGCGGCATCATTCACCGCATGCAACGTCACCGGATCAAAATCAAACCCGCGCCCAAGCCGCTCCGCCACAATGCCCAAATTGAACATCGTGCAGCTCCTGAACCCGTTCGATTCATTCAACGCAAACGTCTTGCGCTCACGCACCGATTCCATAAAGTCCGTCACCTGCGCCGCCGGCTCCGGGCACTCCGCCAACGTCTTCAATACCTTCTCTTCCGGCCACCAGCCATTCGCATCCTTGATGCGCAACGTCTGGCCGCCTTCCGCCTTCGGATACACGCACAGCCCATTCGACCCCCTCAACAACGGCTCGCCCTTCAGCGACTCATCGCCGTCCAGCATCACCTCCGTGCCATCCGCATACTTCAAAATAATCCGATCAAACCGCCCCACCGCTTCCGGGTGTTGCTTCGGCCCCACGTAATCAATCCGCACCGGACTCGTCTCATCCTTGCAAAGCAAATATTGGAGCGGATCCAAATAATGCTGCGCCATATCCCCAAGCCCGCCCGAGTCATAATCCCAATACCCACGGAACGACGTCCCCACACGATGCGCCGAATACGGCTTCCACGGCGCCGGCCCAAGCCACATGTCATAATCAAATCCCGCCGGCACAACTTCCGGCGTCTGATTCACACGCCCCGACCAGAAAAACTTCCAGCTAAAGCCCTGCCCCGCGCCAAACACGCAACGAATCGGTCCCTTCCCCAACAAGCCGCTCTCCACAATCTGCCGAATCGGCTTCACCGGCGTGCCAAACCCATAGAACGTATCCTTGAAACGGAACCACGTGTTCAAACGAAACATCCGCTTCTTCGCCTTCACAACCTCCATCACACGCTTGCCCTCGCCCACCGTGCGCGTCATCGGCTTCTCACACCAAATGTCCTTCCCCGCATTCGCCGCCATCACACTCATGCAACCATGCCAATGCGGCGGCGTGCAAATGTGAACAATGTCAACCCCAGGATCATCCAAAATCTCCAAGAAATTCCGATACCCACGAATCTTCCCCCAGCCAATCTCCGCCGCTTCCTTAATCCCCATCTGCACCCGATAATCAAACGGATCCGCCACGCCCACCAAACGCGACCCCTTGTACGGCAAATGATTGTCCGACCGCGCAATGCAACCATACCCAATCAACGCTCGCGTCAATTGGTTCGACGGCGCCGTCGCACCCCACAACACCTTCGCCGGCACAATGTTGAATGCCCCAGCCGCCAAGGCCCCCTTCAAAAACGTTCTTCTCGATGTATTCATTTCGTTCCTTTTTCTATTCTGTTCTCAACCTCGTTTATTCCGCCTTGAGCACTCTCGCCGCCTGAACAATGTCTCCCGACCGATTGTCACCGCCTTCACGCTCAATCACGAAATTCCCTTTGTAGCCAAGCCTCTCCAGCTCCGCCAAAAATGCCGCGCCGCCAACTTCACCTTCACCCCACGGCACCTCCGTCCCCCATGTCCCAGGCACCGCCGTCACCTTCGCATCCTTAATGTGCACCTGTCGTATCCACGGCTTCAAAATCTTCACCGCCTCAATCGGATTCCCCTTCGCATACAAAATCATATTCGCCGGGTCAAAGTTAATCCCAACCCCCGGCACCCTCGACATAAACTTCGCCAAATCCTCCGCCGTCTCCTGCCCCGACTCCAATATCAATTGCACCCCATACTTCGCACACTCATCACGCATCCATTCCACCCTCTCCACATACTTCGCATACGCCACCAAATCCTCCTCATCCAAAAATCCCGCATGCAACGACAAATACGGCGAACCCAACTCACGCGACAATTTTGCCGCGGCCGTCACCAACTTCTTGTTCGCCTCCCACGCCTCATCTGGCACAATCCCGCCCGTCTTACGAATCGTCTCCAGCGTCGTGTAATCCTCCTGCGGAAAACCAATCATCGTCGACATCAAAACCCAATCACCCTTCGCAATCTTCTCCTTCACAAACTTCAATGCCGCCTCGCCTTCCGCCGCACCATGCCGACCATCCGGCGCCAAAAATGGCCCGAGCGCCAAATGAATCCCCTTCACACCTGCCGTCTCCATCTCCGCGGCAACTTCCACAAGCGGCTTCTGAAAACTCCAACTGCAAACCCCAACCCGATTCGCCGCAACGGAACCCCCCGCGCCACAAATCGACAAACACCCCACCAAGCTCGCCGCGAACAAATTCGCCGCCAGCACCCGCGCCAAAACCCTTCTATTCATAAGCCTTCTAAGCCTTTCTACTTGCCTTTTCTGTCGTTCTACTTCTCTCTCAAGAGGCCAATCCCCTCAAAAGATTATCACATATTATACCATATTCTGCCCTAACAATCAACCCCCCGCGGCAAAAAATCTCACATTTTCTCCTCGCACAAGCCACCTGTAACCTTGGGTCGCCCCTATCGGTTGAGTGCCCCGCGCGTCCGCGCGGCGTCCCATGTTTTGCCGCGGCCGCTCCGCCGGCCACAATCGCCAACGGCGCCCTCCCTTTTCTCTCCGCGCAAGCCCGATTCGCACCCATACAAAAAGAACCATTCTGAGGAGCAGGCGACGGCGTTGAGTGTCGAGCTGAGGGCGATAGGAAAATGCGGTTCGGGTCTATTGCCGCGAGGCGCGCACAAGACAAGGAGTCGGTATTCCGACGACGAAGTATTGTGCGATG
>CAVGIZ010000127.1:0-7574 GCA_963629255.1 Anaerovoracaceae bacterium | reverse complement strand
CACTTTTTAGCTGGTTACAGCATTTGATCTTTGACAATTGAATATTTTTGATACGTGGGAAGAAGCCGCGATTAGTCCAGTATACCCTTTGAGGGGGCTTCGTCGGCGCTCCACCAACTACCCTTTGAGGACGAAATGCGGGCGATGCCTTTGGTGGTCAACTGTTTGCCGCGGGCCGACGCCGCACGAATTGGAATGACGTCCTGGTCTTCGAGCTTGCCCGTCTCCGTGTTCGTGCGCTTGACCTGTTCCTTCAACAGGAAGAACTGCTGATTGATGCGCTGATTCTTCGCCGGTTTATACTTGACGTAGAGCGTATCGGGGCAACCCTCCTGGAAGAAGAGAATCTTCGATTTCGGCTTTTCTGGTGCCAGGCGATAAATCTTGTTACGAATGAGTCCGCCAAAGCGGAAGCGCTTGACGTAGCTAAAGCCGTAGCTACCCTCCTCATAGACGCACGTGAATTCACGCGTGTCGCGATCCTTCTCCTGGTCAAACCGCAAGACCGCGAGCAGGTCCTTGTCGACAAAGATCTTCTCTTCCGGCTGCGTCTTTTTATAACGTCCATCCTTCCAAACGAAGATGAGCTCATCCAGCGACGAGCATTGGAAAAGAACATCGCCATTGCGTAGCCCAGAGCCGACATAATTATTCTCGCGATCCCAACGAATCGACAGCTCGCTCGCCGTAATCGCCTTGACATCGACCTCCTTGAAAGCGCCGCGCTCAATGCGCGTACACCGCGGATAGTTCTTTCCGTACTCCTTGATGATGCGCTTCAAGTACTTGACCACAAACGCACGAAGATGGACGAGGTTATCCTGCACTTCCTTTTCTTCGTTCTGAATCGCCTTGATTTCCTCGCGGTTCTTATCGATGTCAAATTGCGAAATACGCCGAATCTGCAACTTCAACAATCGCTCGACATCCTCGTTTGTCACGTCCCGACGCAATTCGCCGCGGAACGGCTTGAAGCCTTCAATGACCGTCTTCTGCACGCCCTCGTACGTCTTTTCCTTCTCAATGCGCTTGTAAATGCGCTCCTCAATGAAGATGCGGTCCAGCGTCCGCGCATGGAAGAGGTCGTCCAATTCTTGCAAACGAATTTCCTGTTCGCGCTTCGTGAGCTCCATCAAGCGTTCCGTATTGCGCTTCAAGATCTCCGTCACCGTCATCAACTTCGGCCGCCCATTATCCAGCACAATCGGCCGCGACGCAATCGACTTCTCACAATTCGTGAACGCATACAGCGCGGTGATCGTCTTCTCCTGGCTCGCCCCCGCCTGCAATTCCAATTCAATGCGCACCTCGCTCGACGTCAAATCATGAATGCGCCGAATCGCCACCTTCTTCTTCTTGATCGCGTCCTCAATCGACTCCGACAACGTATCCGTCGTCTCGCCCCACGGCAATTCCGTAATGACGAGCTTCGTCTTTTCTTCGCTCTCAATCTTCGCCCGCACTTTCACCTTGCCAAGCCCATCCTCGTACTTCGACACATCCATGATGCCGCCAAGCTGGAAATCCGGATAAAGCGCAATCGGCTTCTTCTGAATGAGATTGATTTCCGCCTCCAACAGCTCAATGAAGTTGTGCGGCAAAATCGCCGTCGACAGCCCCACCGCAATACCATCCGCCCCCATCATCAACAAAAGCGGAATCTTCGCTGGCAAATAAACAGGCTCCTCGCGCCGCCCATCGTAGTTCGGCACAAATGTCGTCGTCTTCTTGTTGAAAATCTCGTTCCGCGCAAGGTCCGTCAAGCGGCACTCAATATAACGTGCCGCGGCGTGCGGCATTCCCGTATAAAGCGAACCGTAGTTACCCTGCCCATCAATCAAATACCCCTTGCCTTCACCCCACAGCTTATTGGCCAACACCACAATCGCATCCGCAATCGACGCATCCCCATGCGGATGATACTGCATCGCGTGACCCACAATGTTCGCCACCTTCGTGTAGCGCCCATCATCCTTCTCCCACAACGAATGCAAAATGCGCCGCTGCACAGGCTTGAGCCCATCCTCAATCGCCGGAATCGCACGCGAACAAATCACATACGCCGAATAATGACGGAAGTTGAAATCATACAACTCCTTCATCGGCCCACGCCCCGTCAAGCCTTGTTCTTCCGCAGACGGACCCTTCGGCGGCGCAGGGGGCGCCGGCGGCACTTTTGCCGCGCTCACGTCCGCGGCACTTTCCTCTACCTTCTCGTCTACCTTCTCATCCGCGGCACTTTTGCCACGCTTCGCCTCCGCGGCAGGTTTTGCCGCGTCCCCAAACAAGTCGAGATTGTCAAACAAACTCGGCGGCTGGTTCTCTTCTTTGCCTTTTGCTTTCTTGGCCATTCAAAATCCTTGTCGTCTAAATCGTCTTATTTTATTGGCGGGCCTGGCGGGATTCGAACCCGCTACCCACTGCTTAGAAGGCAGTTGCTCTGTCCAAATGAGCTACAGGCCCCAAATGGTCGTATATTATACCATTTTTTCAGTGATTTGGGAAGACCCCATTTTCAACTTCTTTTACGTAGCTCGAAAACGCCGTCCGCACCGTCTCCGCCAAATTTGCATACTTCTTCACGAACGAGGGCGGCGTCTCCGTCAACCCCAACAAATCATGCATCACCAGCCACTGCGCATCGCACACCGGCCCCGCCCCAATCCCAATCGTCACAATCGAAAGTGCCGCGGTAATCTCCGCCGCAAGCTCCGCCGGAATGCACTCCAGCGTCACCGCAAACGCCCCCGCATCCTGCACCGCACGCGCATCCGCCAGCACTTTCTCCGCCGCCTCGCGCGTCTTCCCCTGCTTCCGAAACCCGCCATACCCATTCACACTCTGCGGCGTCATCCCCACATGAGCTAAGACTGGTATCCCCGCCTCCGTCAGCCGCCGAATCAAATTCACAACCCGCACGCCACCTTCCAACTTCACCGCGTCCGCACCCGCCTTAATGCACGCCACCGCATTCCTCATCGCCTCATCGTCCCCGCATTGATACGACCCAAACGGCATGTCCGCAACCACCATCGCATCCTTCGCCCCACGCGCCACCGCCGCCACCGCCGACAGCGTCTCCTCCATCTTCACGGGGAGCGTCGTCTCATACCCCAAACACGTCATCCCCATCGAATCCCCCACCAAAATAATCGGCACCCCCGCCTCGTCCGCCAGCCTCGCAAAACACGCATCATACGCCGTGCAGCACCCAAGCTTCTTCTGCCCTTTCGCCGCACGCACCGTCGCCACATTCCATTTCTTCATTTCGTTTTTTCCTTTCCATTCTTCTCCGCCCGCATCTCCCCAAGTCGCAAAATCCGCTGATTCTCCGACCCTCGAAACACAAGCGAAATATCCTTTTTCTCTTCAATGAACGGCCCATCCACGAGCACATCCACATACGACAAAAATTCGTCCGTCACCTCCGTCCGCCACCGCGAACCCTCTCGCAACAAATCCGCCTCATACACGCACCCCGTATACACCCACAACGTCTTCCCCATCCCAAATTTGCCGCGGAACCTCCGCAAAAACGGCACCAGCGCACGTTGATTCTCAGGCTCCATTGGCTCGCCACCGAGTAGCGACAAACCCGATATAAACGTCGGCTCCAGCGCGGCAAAAATCTCCCGCTCCGTCGCCTCCGTAAATGCCGCGCCATACCCAAAATCCCATTGGTCAGGATTGAAACACCCCTTGCAATGATGCGTGCACCCCGACACGAAAAGGGAGACGCGAACTCCCTCTCCGTTCGCAATGTCGCACGTCCTAATCGCCGCGTAATTCATTACGATACGTGCAACACGCGCTCCTTAATCTCCTGCGTCCGCCCCTGATTCCAGAACTGACTCCCAATATACCCACACGTCCGCCGCGCCACATTCAACTTCGACTCATCCGTGTTCCCACACTTCGGACACCGCCAAATCAACTTCCCCGTCTCGTCCTTCACAATCTCAATCTCGCCATCAAACCCACACACCTGGCAGTAGTCGCTCTTCGTGTTCAATTCCGCATACATGATGTTGTCGTAAATGAACTTCATAATCGCAATCACCGCCGGCAAATTATTCTGCATGTTCGGCACTTCCACATACGAAATCGCACCGCCAGGCGACAACCTCTGGAACTTCGCCTCCGTCTCCAACTTCTTGAACGCGTCAATCTTTTCCGTCACATGAATGTGATACGAATTCGTAATGTAATTCTTGTCCGTCACACCCTTGATCATCCCAAACCGCGACTGCAAGCACTTCGCAAACTTGTACGTCGTCGATTCAAGCGGCGTCCCATACAGCGAATAATCAATGTTCTCCGCCGCCTTCCACTTCGCCGTGAACTCATTCAACTTCTTCATAATCGCGAGGCCCAGCTCCTCGCCCTCTGGCTCTGTCAACTTCTTGCCAATGAGCGCATACACGCACTCCCACAAGCCCGCATACCCCAGCGACAACGTCGAATACCCACCATGCAAATACTTGTCAATCTTCTCGCCCTTCGCCAGCCGCGTCAACGCCCCATACTGCCACAAAATCGGCGCCGCGTCCGACAGCGTCCCCGTCAACCGCTCATGCCGACACTGCAACGCCTTATGGCACAACTCACACCGCTCCTCAAAAATACTCCAAAACCGCGGCAAATCTTTATGCGCCGACAACGCCACATCCACCAAATTGATCGTCACCACGCCCTGATTAAACCGCCCATAATACTTCGCCTTCCCATTCTCATCCACATACGGCGTCAAGAACGAACGGCACCCCATGCACGTATAACAATGCCCCTCGCCATTCTTGTCAATCTTGTACTCGAGCATCTTCTTCTCGCTGATGTAATCCGGCACCATCCGCTTGGCCGTGCACTTCGCCGCAAGCTCCGTCAAATACCAATACTTCGCGTTCTCATGAATGTTCTGCTCTTCCAAAACGTAAATCAGCTTCGGAAACGCCGGCGTAATATACACCCCTTGCTCATTCTTCACACCCAAAATCCGCTCCTTCAAAACCTCCTCAATAATCATCGCCAAATCTTCGCGCTCACGCTCATTGCGCGCCTCACCCAAATACATAAACACCGTCACAAACGGCGCCTGACCATTCGTCGTCATCAGCGTCACCACCTGATACTGAATCGTCTGCACGCCCTTCTGAATCTCCTTCCGCACCCGCCTCTCCACAATCTTCTCCATCGCCGCGGCACTAATCTCAACCCCAGCCTCTTCACATTCCTTCTCCACATCCTTCCGTATCGCCTGACGCGAAATCTCCACAAACGGCGCCAAATGCGTCAACGATATCGACTGCCCACCATACTGGTTCGACGCCACCTGCGCAATAATCTGCGTCGCAATGTTGCACGCCGTCGAAAAACTCTTCGGCTTCTCAATCATCGTCCCAGAAATCACCGTCCCATTCTGCAGCATGTCCTCCAAATTCACCAAATCACAATTGTGCATGTGCTGCGCATAGTAATCCATATCATGGAAATGAATCAAGCCATCCCGATGCGCCTGCACCACATCCGTCGGCAACAACAAACGCGACGCCACATCCTTCGACACCTCGCCCGCCATGTAATCCCGCTGCACAGAATTAATCGTCGGATTCTTATTCGAGTTCTCTTGCTTCACATCCTCGTTGTTGCATTCAATCAACGACAAAATCTGCTTATCCGTCGTGTTCGATTGACGAAGCAAATTCTGTTTGTACCGATAGGTGATGTACTTCTTCGCAATCTCAAACGCACCCATCTCCATAATCTTCGTCTCGACGACATCCTGAATCTCTTCAACCGTCATCGCACGCTCTCTCGCGGCACAAACTCCAGCCACCTCTTCCGCAATCAATTTGATACGCCCTTCCGACAGCGCATCCTTGTAATCGACCGCCTGCGACGCCTTCCGAATCGCATTCTCAATCTTCGTCACATCAAACGGCTTCTCTTCGCCGCTACGCTTAATAATCTTCATCGCCTTCATTTTATTGGCCTTTCTAACTTTCTTGTTTCTAAATTGACTTGACTTACTGCCTCCACCGAAAACCATTCTCGGCTTCAACACCACATATCATACCATATTCTCGCCCAACTTGCAAGGGGGAAAATACAAAAAAAATTCAATATGTTGTGGTTCGCTACTTTTCTATCTACTACCTATAGTAGTTTCCAATCCCGCCACTTTTTCAGCATTTTGCCGCGATAAACCCCTCCAAACCGCGGCAAAAAGCCCCTAAATCCTCACTCCAAACCCCCAATCCACACCCCTCAAAACGTCGCCACCGCCGCCTCCAGTCCCTCCGCACTCGCCCTCAAAACGCCCTTCTCGCCATCCTTCACCCTCACAAAAACTGCCGCGCGCCCATTCTTCAAACTATGCCCACTCACATCCTTGAAACTCTCCGCCCCACGCGGATCCGAATTCCCAACCGCCAAAATCTCACACCCCTCCGCGGCAAAATCAATCCGCCGATTATCCTTCATCACTCGATTCCCTTCCTTGTCCTCAACTCCCACTTCCACAACGCACAAATTCCCATACCGCTTCTCCGCCTTCAACACAACTTTCGCCGCGTCCCCCGCCGTACGCATCACCTTCTCATTCACCACCTTCCCATCCGCTCCATACGCCACAACCTTCACCTCACCCGCTTCCCACGCAACATCCTCCCAAATCAAACGATACCGCGGCAAAACCGAATAATACTCCCCGTCCAAACTCCCCGCCTTCGCATCTTTCCTTCTCCGCCCCAAGCTCTTCCCATTCACAAAAAGTTCCGCCTCCATCTCATTCGTATAAACGAACACCCTCATCTTCTTCCCCTTCTCAAAATTCCAATGCGCCGGCACAATATGCAACGTCGGCACACTCGCATTCCAATACGAACGATACAACCAATACCGATCCTTGGGTAGCACCATCAAATCGCAAATCCCAAAGTACGAACTCCTCGACGATGCATACGGCGTCGGCTCACCCAAATAATCAATCCCCGTCCAAACAAACTCACCCCCACAATACTTGTCCTCCTCCATCCGCACAAATTCACGATCCGCAACATCACTCCAATACGCCGAATTCAAATCATACGAATCCACACAATACACATCCTCCGCATAATCCGTCTTGTTCGTCACCGCCCGCTCACGATAAAATCCATAATCCGACAACGCCGACGCACTCTCCGTATACAACACCGCCTGCTTCGGATACGCCGCCTTCGCCTTCCGATACTTCCCATCATAATTCCAACCCGTCACGTCCAGCGCCTCATAATCCCCACGCTCCACCGCCTGCGGAAAACAACTCCCAATCCCAACAGCCCGCGTCGCATCTTCCTCACGCACAACCTCCGCAAAATACGAACACCTCTCCGCCGACGTCCCACACGAATCCGCAACGCCCCACGCCTCTTGCCCAGGCGGCGTCGCATCCCCAGGCGTAATCTCATTGCCAATCGACCACACAAACACGCACGCATGCAACCGATCCCGCCTCACCAAATTCCTCAACCCCTTCGCGACAAAATCCTCCAACACCCTCTCCCCCCTTCCACTCGTCCCATCCCACTTGTCAA
>CAVGIZ010000126.1:0-7575 GCA_963629255.1 Anaerovoracaceae bacterium | reverse complement strand
GGCGTTGTATGGGTTCTTGGGTGCGCTTTTGGGTGCGCTTGCAGGGGCTGGATGCTCGCTGATGGGCAGTGGCGTCGGTATGACGATGCACTAATAGATTCGTTTGAGGGTTCGGCGACAAACCCTCCCCGCGGCGGAAAAAGTGCCGCGGGGGTATTGAGAATTGGGCGGAAATATGGTATAATATACGCCAACAAGAGACTAGAGATTATGACAGCGATTATCGATTATAAAGCTGGCAATTTGACGAGCGTCAAAAACGCGTTCGCGGCGTTGGGCGTCGAGACGGTTGTGACGCGCGCGGCGGATGTCATTCGCGCGGCCGACCATGTCATATTTCCAGGCGTGGGCGCGGCACGTTCAGCGATGGCGAACTTGCAGGAGCTAGGGCTCATTGACGCGGTGAAGTCCGCGGCAGTTTCGGGCAAGCCGTTCCTCGGGATTTGCCTGGGGATGCAAATTTTGTTTGAGCATTCGGAAGAAGATGGTGGCGTTGAGACGCTCGGGATTTTGCCGGGGTGCGTGAAGCGCTTTCCCGATGTGAAAGGTTTCAAGGTTCCGGAGATTGGTTGGAATCAAGTGAATGGCGCGACCGATTATTATTTCGTTCATTCGTATTACGCGCCTAAGTGTCCGTTCACGGTGGGCGTGACGGAGTATGCGGGGATTGAGTTTACGAGTGCGGTGAAGAAAGGGGCGCTTGTCGCGTATCAATTTCATCCGGAGAAGTCGGGCAAGGCGGGGCTTGAATTGTTGAAGGAGTTTATGTCATGCTAACGAAGCGTGTGATACCGTGCTTGGATGTGCGCAAGGGGCGCGTCACGAAGGGCGTGAAGTTCAAGAACAATGTGGATTTGGGCGACCCAGTTGAGATGGCGGTGGGCTATTCGGAAGGCGGCGCGGATGAGCTCGTGGTGTATGACATCACGGCGTCGGCGGAGAGGCGGCCGATTGATATTGGAATAGTCGAAGCGGTTGCGAAGGCAATTCGCATTCCGTTTGCGGTGGGCGGCGGCATTTCGTGCGTGGCGGATATGGAGCGCGTCATTTTGGCGGGGGCCGAGAAGGTGTCCGTCAATTCGCTCGCGGTGAAGAATCCCGCGATTATTGCGGAGGGTGCGAAGGCGTTTGGGCGGCAGTGCGTGGTGCTGGGGATGGACCCGGTGCGGAGTACGAAGTGTCCGAGCGGGTATGAAATTACGACGCGTGGGTTTCGCGAGTTTACGGGGATGGACGCGGTGGAGTGGGCGAAGCGCGCGGCAGATTTGGGCGCGGGCGAGATTGTGGTCAATTCGGTGGATGCGGATGGCACGCGAGCGGGGTTTGAGCTGGAGATTACGCGCAAGATTGCGGAGGCGGTGGGCGTGCCGGTTGTGGCGTCAGGCGGCGCGGGCAAGCCAGAACATCTCGTCGCGGCGTTTCGTGAAGGTGCCGCGGATGCCGCGATTGTCGCGGGCATGATTCATAGCGGCGAATTTACAATTACGGAGATTAAGCGTGTGATGGCGGAAGCGGGCATTCCGACGCGCCTCACCTACTAAAAGAATTTACAACACCAATATAAAAAGGAAAGAGGAAAAAGTTATGTCAAGACAATGGATCGCCATTCTGGATTATGGTTCACAGTATACGCAGCTGATTGCGCGGCGCATTCGCGAACAGCAAGTTTATTCGGAGATTATTCGCTTCGATACGACCGCGGCAAAATTGCGCGAGAATATGCCGGCGGGCATTATTTTGTCGGGCGGGCCGAACAGTGTGTTTGAAGAGGGCGCGCCGAGCATCGACCCGGAGATTTTCAAGTTGGGCGTGCCAGTGTTGGGCGTGTGCTACGGCATGCAGCTGATGAGCCAGCAGTTGGGCGGCCGCGTCGCGCCCGGCAAGGAACGTGAATATGGCAAGACCGAAATGACGACGACGCCCGACAACGTCCTCTTCGCGGGCCTGCCGCAATCGTTCGTCGTGTGGATGAGCCATGGCGATCGCGTCGCGGAAATTCCTGCGGGCTTCCAAGTTTCGGCCACGAGTGCCAACTGCCCATACGCGGCCATTCGCGATGAAGCGCGGCGCTTTTACGCGATCCAGTTCCATCCCGAAGTCGTGCACACGCAATACGGCAACCAGATTCTCGGCAACTTCCTCTTCAAGGTGTGCGGCTGCCGCGCCGATTGGAAACTCACAAGCTGGATTGATGAGACCGTTGAGAAGATCAAGAAGCAAGTCGGCGATGAAGAAGTCGTGCTGGGCCTTTCGGGCGGCGTCGATTCGTCCGTCGTCGCGGTGCTTTTGCATCGTGCGATTGGCCCGCGCCTCCACTGTATCTTCGTCGACAACGGCCTTCTTCGCTACAACGAAGACAAGCAAGTCGAAGAAATGTTCCATTCCAAGCTCGGCCTTGATTTGTACGTCGCCCACGCCGCGCAACACTTTTATGCCGCGCTCAAAGGTGTCTCCGACCCCGAACAAAAACGCAAGATTATTGGCCGCGAATTCATCAATGTGTTTGCCGACTGCGCGCGCAAATATAAGAATTGCAAGTTCCTCGGCCAAGGCACCATCTATCCGGATGTGATTGAAAGTTCGCACGCGCTCAAAGGCCCGTCGCAAACAATCAAGAGTCACCACAATGTCGGCGGCCTCCCGCCCGATTTGAAGTTTGAGCTCGTCGAGCCGCTCCGTGATTTGTTCAAGGATGAAGTGCGCGCGGTGGGACGCGTCCTCGGTATGGATTCGGAACTTCTTGACCGTCAGCCGTTCCCAGGCCCAGGCCTCGGCGTGCGCATCCTCGGCGAAGTCACGGAAGAAAAAGTCAAACTCCTTCAACAGGCTGATTTACGCGTCCAGGAAGAAGTCAAGAAGCTTCCCGACTACAAGACAATTTGGCAGACCTTCGCGGTGCTACTCCCAGTCAAATCCGTCGGCGTGATGGGCGACCAGCGCACGTATGAATACACCTGCGCCATCCGCTCCGTCAACTCCATCGATGCCATGACGGCCGACTGGACGCACCTCCCATACGAAACGCTCGCGACCATGTCGAACCGCATCATCAACGAAGTGCGCGGCATCAACCGCGTCGTCTACGACATCTCGTCGAAGCCGCCCGCCACCATCGAATGGGAATAAGGCCGAATGGCGGAGCGGGAAAAATCTGCCGCGCTTGGCACCGTGCGCATTTACTTCGGGGATAACCTCCCCATCTTGCGCACGCTCCCTTCCGCCTCCATCGACCTCATCTACATCGACCCGCCTTTCAATACCGGCCACACCCAACTGCGCACGCGCAAAACTGTCGCGTCCTTTGGCTACGCCGATTCCTTCGATGACTACCTCGGCTTCCTTGAACCCCGCTTGCGCGAAGCCCACCGCTTGTTGAAACCAACGGGTTCGCTCTTCTTTCACATTGACTACCGCGAGGTCCATTACTGCAAAGTTTTGCTCGACACCATCTTCTCGCGCGCCTCGTTCATCAACGAAATCATCTGGGCCTACGACTATGGCGCGCGTTCCAAAACAAAGTGGAGCGCCAAGCACGACAACATCCTCTGGTACGCCAAAGACCCGCGCCACTACACCTTCAATTACGACGAGATGGACCGCATCCCTTATATGGCCCCCGACCTCGTCGGCCCTGAAAAAGCGGCTCGCGGCAAAACGCCCACCGACGTCTGGTGGCACACCATCGTCGGCACGTGCTCGCACGAAAAAACAGGCTACGCCACGCAAAAGCCCCGCGGCATTCTTGACCGCATCGTCAAGGTCCATTCCAATCCAGGCGATACGACCCTCGACTTCTTCGCGGGCTCCGGTTCCTTCGGCGAAAGTGCCGCGGCCCTCGGCCGCCACGCACTCCTCATCGATGCCAACCCCGACGCCATCGCCGTCATGAAGAAACGCTTCACACATTTTCAAACCGAATTCATTTCACAAAAGGAGAATACTCATGGAACTGCAAAAGAAAACTGAACGCCTCATGTCCCTCGACGCCTTGCGCGGCTTCGACATGCTCTTCATCTCGGGCCTCGCGGGCGTCATCTGCTCGCTCTGCGCCGTCTGCGGCGCACCCAACAGCGCCCTCGCCCAACAGTTCGAACACGTCCCATGGGCTGGCTTTCATTTCGAAGACCTCATCTTCCCGCTCTTCCTTTTCTTGGCAGGCGTCTCATTCCCCTTCTCCCTCTCAAAACAAATTGCCGCGGGCCGCACTCCCTGGCAAATCCATCGTAAAATCATCCTCCGCGGCGCCATCCTCTTCCTCCTCGGCATGCTCATGGGCGGCGTCCTCAAAGGCTACCCCAACTTCCGCATCCCCAGCGTCCTCGGCCGCATCGGCGTCGCCTGGGCCCTCGCCGCACTCATCCGCGTCCACGTCCAAAAAGTCCTCCCACGCGCCCTCATTTGTGCCGCGCTCCTCCTCGGCTATTGGGCCGTCCTCGCCGCCTTCCCGGCACCCGACTACACAGGCACCGACCCCTTCTCTAAAGCCGGTTGCATCATCTGCTACCTCGACCGCACCCTCATGACGAACCACATCCTCGTCCCAGGCGTCTACGACCCCGAATCCATCTTCTCCACCTTCCCCGCCATCGTCACCGCCCTCCTCGGCATCTTCGCAGGCGAGCTCCTCCGCAACCCCAATCTAAGCGGCCCGAAAAAATCACTCACCCTCGCCCTCTCCGCGGCACTTCTCCTCGCCGCAGGCTACGCCTTCACCTGGGTTATGCCCAGCATCAAAGCCCTCTGGAGCTCCTCCTTCACACTCCTCGCCGCAGGCTTCTCCGCGGCACTTCTCGCCCTCTTCTATTACATCATCGACGTCCGCGGCTTCAAACGCTGGACCCTCCCCCTCCGCGTCGTCGGTATGAACGCGATCACCATCTACCTCGCCCAAGCCTACGTCGGTTTCCACAACGTCACCAACCTCTTCTTTGGCTGGACGAAGCCCCTCCTCGGCGAAGCCTGGGGCGGCCTCTTCTGGAACCTCGGCTACCTCTCCATCGCCTGGCTGTTCTTGTACTTCCTCTATCGCAAGAACATCTTCCTCAAGGTCTAACCTTGAGCCTTACTGGATTCGAATACACAATCCGCCGCGCTTAGCGTGATGGAACCGAAGCCCCGTCGGCAACGTCCCAGCCGTCGCCGGCTCCGTTGCATCCCCACCATCGTATGTCCAGTAGAAATAGTCGCCCTTCCCGTTTGCCACGTTCACGTCCATCTCCTCACCAAACGCCTCAAACGTAAAATCGTTGGTCACAATCGTATCCTTGCTCGGCAACTCAATCAACCTAAGCTCCAACTCCCGCGTCGGCGACATCGCCTCGCCATCCACAACCTCAACATGGAAAGTGCCGCGCCCAAACTGATGGTCATTATTCACCTTCGTCGGCTGCAACGGCGCCTCCTCATACCCCGTCCAACGCCCACCCGGCAACTCATACCGGAACGTGCATACACCCGTATTGAGCATCCGGTGCGACTGCGGCGCCTTGAAAATACCCCCAAGCGTCCCAAACACAATTCGCGACGTCGCTGGCGCCCCCTCCCCTGCCCACGTGAAATACCCCGCTTGCGTCACATTCCCACCATTAAGGACAATCTCAGAATCCCTCGAAATATAGAAGTACCCGCCATTGTTCTGAAGCGTCGCACCACTCAAAAGTTCAATCCCCGACTGATACCCCGTCAAGTTGCACAACGACACCGTCACCGCCGCCCCATTCTGCGCCACCAACCGCGCCCCATCCGCAAACGTCTTCCCCGGCAAATTCAACTTCAACCCATCCACCGTCACGCACCCCGTGAACGCATTCCCCTTCAATGTCAACGTCACCGCGCTCGTCCCCACCAACTTCAACTTCGCACCCGTCTCCGCAAACTTCATCTGCGGCGTGTGCGATGCGCCCACCGTCACCGTCACATCCGCATCCGCGGCCAACCCCGAAAAGTCCGCCGTCGTGTACTCATGCGTCGGCCAATTCAACCGCGAATCATTCCGACTATTCGACCAATTCGCCTTATCCTCCCACACACCGCTCACACCATCCGCACGCCACGTATACGTCGCATTGTCATGGTTGACCACGCTGTTCACCGTATTCGTCGTGTACCACGTCTTCTCTCCATTCGTATTGATCGTCTCAAACCTGTAGTAAATCGTCTGGTCAACTTCATCAAACGTATGCTGAAACGTGTACGAAGTATTTGCCGCGGTCACCGTCTTCGTATCTGCAATCGTGTAGTTCACATCATCCAAACTCGTCCACAAATTCACCGTCACCTCATCACTCGCCCCCAAACTCGAAAGTGCCGCGGTCCACGTCACGTCCCAACAGTCATTCGTTGTCGTAATCGAACGCTCATCAAAAATCGCATTCGCCGCCTCGACCCATCCCTCGGCCTCAGCCTCCAACCAGCACGACCCCGCCGAGTCCGCATAATACGAATACACGCGAATCGCCTTAATCCCCGTCGCAAGCGGCTGACCATCCTTCCTCCTCAACGTCCCATAGTTCGCCCCATCCGTCGTCTTTGTCGTGTTGGCGTACGTCGCAGGCGACCCCACAATGCACCAGCTCTCCTCATCGTTGATCCCAAAATGCTTCGTCCAGTTCCCCTCCTCATCCTGCGTCTCAAACTCCAGCACCGACACACAATCGCGCCCGCCATCGCCCCAGCCCGCAAACAAACTAAACGCCTGCAAGTTAATCGCATTGGCAAACTGCCACGTAATCGTATCTCCATTGAGAATCCAAGAGTTATACTCCGCAATCGAATGGTCAATCATCGAACTATAGCTCGACGTCACGTCCGCCCCATTCTTGAGGATGAACGAGCAGTACTGCATCATATTGCTCGCCCCATTGTGTTCTACATCAAGTTGCGTCCACGTACTCTTCGTAAAGTTGCCCTCCGTCCACTCATACTCAGACTCCCGCGCCGGGTCAGCCTCCGCAAGCGACCCCAAAATCTCCATCTCGCGATAGCCAACGCCCTTATTTTCCTGCCAAGGAAACACAATTCGAACCGCAACCACGCCCTCCGCAAGTGCCGCGCCATCCGTCGCGCCAAACTCCGCATACAACTGATGGTCCGAACCACTATGCGCATAATCAACACCAGAATTCGCAATCGACACCCAGTCGCCATCTTCCGAAGTCTTGACATCAATCGAGGTGATATTGATATCGACACGCCCGCCATCACCCCAGTACGTATAAAACCGCGCCCCTGTAATCGTCGCCGCGCTCGGAAACTTCCACGTAATCGAGCGATTGCCAGCGAAATAAGCGCCGTACGGATCATCCGCACTTCCATCGCAGAAGAAAACATCCGACTTGCTATTACCCGCATCCGTCGCAAGATACCGCGGCCGTAGCAGACTATTCTCAGCCTTCGTAAAGGTCGTCCAAGTCGACTTCGTCCATTCGCCCGTCGCAACATCCGCCCATGCCCGCGGCACAAACCCTCCAATCAAGCCCATCAAACCCGCCGCGACCACCGCGGCACTTCTCAGCAAACTTTGCTTCATAATGTAGTTCCTCGTTTATTTACTAGGTCTCCAGCCTCATCAGTACC
>CAVGIZ010000125.1:0-7578 GCA_963629255.1 Anaerovoracaceae bacterium | reverse complement strand
ACTGATTTTCACTTTCGTACGTTTGATGGCTAGGCGATAAACCATCCCGCGGCAGAAGTGCCGCGGTTTTTGATCTTTGAAAATTGAATAGAAGAAGGAGCAAGGGTGGGAATCGGTAGATTTGGTGCTAATGGGGGCGGGTGATAAGAGATTGAAAGTTTCGCGGATAGTGTATTTTTGTTGAAATAGAAATTTGCGCTTGCTCTTTGTGACAGAATATGGTATAATGTCGCAATCATGAAGACAAAAAGTATACTTCTTATGGTTGCGGCGGGAGCTGCGCTGAATGTGTTTGGAGCAGGCTTTGCTTTGTATGAGCCTTCGACGGTGTCGACGGCTTTGGGCGGGGCGTTATTGGGCAAGGGCGTAGATGCGTCTGCGAACTTTAACAATCCGGCGACGTTGACGGACATTACGAACATTACGGTGACGGTTGGGTTTGTGACGGAGCATCCGCGGACGCGTGTGAAGGTGAACAAGGCACCGGCGGAGTACATGGATCCTGGGTTTTTCGTGTTGCCGCATTTTCAGATGGCGGTGCCATTGCTGTGGGATTTCACATTTGGTTTAGGGTTTGCGCCTGAGTGGGGGCTTGGGTCGCAATATTCTGACATTTGGCCTGGGAATTGGAATTCGCAGCAGACGGACGTGCAGGGGTTTGTGGTGAATCCGAACTTGGCGTACAAGGTGACGGACAAGTGGTCTATTGGTGCGGGTATTCGGTGGTTATATTTTGATTTTGAGCAATATTCGAGTCCATACGCGGCGGCGAATGGGGTGAAGTACGGGACGCTTGGGAACTGGATGAAGGGGGACAATGGGTTTAGTGATTTTGGTTTTCAGGTTGGTACGAGTTATAAGGTGTTTGATAATTTTGCGGTGGGTGTGATGTACAAGTCGCCGATTGATGTGCATGTGCGTGGGCGTACGCGGACGTGTGTGGAGAATGTGCGAGTGGCGCAGGCGGCGTCGATTGTGAGCAAGTCAGCGATTGCGAACAATGGGGGAGCGGCGGCGGATTTGCAGGTGCCGCAGTCGATTGGGATTGGTTTCAACTGGGACATAACGGACACGGTGCATTTGGGGGCGATGGCGTCGTGGACGGAATGGTCGTGCATGGACAAGTTGACGTTTCGTTTGCCAGCGGGGCGCAAGACGGTGAACATGGACTGGGAAGACACGTGGCGTTTTTCGATTGCGCCGTCGTGGGATTTTGCGGAGGATTGGACGGCGATGTGTTCGTATGTGTTTGACTCGGACCCGACGGTGCCGTCGCAGGAGTCGACGATGTTGCCGCCTGGGAATCGTCACATATTGACGTGGGGTTTGGCGTGGCGTTGCTGGGCGGGGCTAGAGTTGTCGCTAAGTTATGGGCTTGTGTTGATGGATTCGAAGTCGATGTGCATTACGGATTCGCTTGGGAAGAATTACTGGCTTGATTATCACCGCGGGCTGTCGCATGCGGCTGGTTTTTCGATCACGTATCGGTTCTAATTTATTCGCGCATTGTAAAAGTGCGCGAGGGTGGATTACGGCTGGTGTAAAGTGGGCGTGGCGAAAGTGCCGCGCCTCTTTGTTGGCATGGAATTTGCTGGGGTTTTTATCTGATATGAAGCGTACGGACATCAGGAAGATATTGATTATTGGCGCGGGGCCGATTGTCATCGGTCAAGGGTGTGAATTTGACTATTCGGGCGTGCAAGCCGTGAAGGTTTTGAAGGCGGAAGGGTTCGAGGTGATATTGGTGAATTCGAATCCAGCGACGGTGATGACGGATCCGGAGAGGGCGGAGAGGACGTACATTGAGCCGTTGACGGTGGATGCCTTGCATGAGGTGATACGGCGTGAGCGGCCGGATGCGGTGTTGCCGACGTTGGGTGGGCAGACGGCGTTGAATTTGGCGATGGAATTGGACAAGGCTGGGATTTTGAAGCGGTACCATGTTGAGTTGATTGGTGCGAAGGCGGACGCGATTGAGCGGGCGGAGGATCGTGAGCAGTTCAAGGAGGCGATGCGGGATTTGGGATTGGACATGCCGCGGTCTGGGAGTGCGCATTCGCTGGCGGAGGCGGAGGCGGTGGCGCGGACGATTGGGTCGTGGCCTTTGATTGTGCGGCCTGGGTTTACGCTGGGGGGGACGGGTGGCGGCATTGCGCATGACGCGGCGGAGTTTAAGGCGATTGTGACGGGCGGATTGGAAGCGTCGCTGAATCATGAGGTGTTGATTGAGGAGTCGCTGATTGGGTGGAAAGAGTACGAGATGGAGGTGATGCGTGACAAGGCTGGGAATGCGGTGATTGTGTGCTCGATTGAGAATATGGACCCGATGGGTGTGCACACGGGGGATTCGATTACGGTGGCGCCGATATTGACGTTGACGGACCGTGAGTATCAGGCGATGCGTGATGATTCGATTCGGGTATTGGAGAAGATTGGGATTGAGACGGGCGGGTCGAATGTGCAATGGGCGGTGAATCCGAAGACGGGGCGGCGGATTATTATTGAGATGAATCCGCGTGTGTCGCGTTCGTCGGCGTTGGCGTCGAAGGCGACGGGTTTTCCGATTGCGAAGTTGGCGGCGTTGTTGGCGGTTGGGTATACGCTCGATGAGATCAAGAATGACATCACGGGGACGACACCTGCGTGTTTTGAGCCGGCCTTGGATTATGTTGTTGTGAAGATACCGCGATTTGCGTTTGAGAAGTTTCCGGGTGCGGACACGCGGCTGGGGACGCAGATGAAGGCGGTGGGCGAGGTGATGGCGATTGGGCGGACGTTCAAGGAGGCGTACCAGAAGGCGGTGAGGTCGCTTGAGGCGCCGTTGAAGTTTCATGATGAGGCGACGTATGATCCGTGGTTCAAGCGCGAGTTGGAAGAGCTGAAGGCGTACAAGGAGTTTCTTGGGACGTTTGCGGAGAAGGTGTTGCCGACGGATGTGTTGCATCAGGCGAAGGTGATGGGTTTTTCGGACAAGGATATTGCCGCGGCGGTGGGGGTGAAGGAAGAGGCGATTCGAGCGCGGAGGTTGGAAGAAGGCATTCATCCGACGTATGGGGCGGTGGATACGTGTGCGGGCGAGTTTGAGGCGAAGACGCCGTATTACTACAGCACGTATCGGTGGGACGCGGGGACGAGAAAGAAAAGTGCCGCGGGGACGAAGAAGCGGATTATGGTGTTGGGTGGCGGGCCGAATCGGATTGGGCAAGGCATTGAGTTTGATTGGTGTTGTTGTCATGCGGCGTTTGCGTTGCGCGAACGTGGATATGAGGTCGTAATGGTCAACTCGAATCCGGAGACGGTTTCGACAGATTATGACACATCGGACCGATTGTATTTTGAGCCGTTGACGTTTGAGGACGTGATGGAGATTTACACGCGTGAGCAGTGTGCGGGCGTGATTGTTCAGTATGGTGGGCAGACGCCGCTCAACTTGGCATCGCGGTTGAAGGCGGCGGGTGCGACGGTTGTGGGGACGGCGCCGGAGGATATTGACCGTGCGGAGGATCGTGACTTTTTCCGGGCGCTTGTGAATGAGGTTGGGATGAAGCAGCCGGCGAGTGGGATTGCGCATTCGGTGGAGGACGCGCGGAGAATTGCCGCGGAGATTGGGTATCCGGTGTTGGTGCGGCCGAGCTTTGTGTTGGGCGGGCGCGGGATGGCGATTGTGTATGCGGAGGGTGAGTTGGATGAGTATGTGGCCGAGGCGGTGGCGGCGTCGGAAGGCAAGCCGATTTTGATTGATAAGTTTTTGGAGAACGCGATTGAGTTGGATGTGGATTGCATTTCGGATGGCGAGACGACGGTGGTGGGGGCGGTGCTGGAGCATGTGGAGGCGGCGGGGTGCCATTCGGGGGATGCCGCGGCCATTACGCCGCCGAGGAATTTGACGCCGGGGGTGCTGGCCGAAGTGAAGCGGTATGCGCACGTTTTTGCGCAGAGGTTGCATGTCGTGGGGCTGATGAATTTGCAGTTGGCGGTGAAGGATAATGAGCTGTGGATGATTGAGGTGAATCCACGGGCGTCGCGGACGGTGCCGTTTGTTTCGAAGGCGATTGGCGTGCCGCTGGCAGGTTATGCGGCGCGGTGTATGGTTGGCGAGAAGTTGAAGGACATTGGGTTTACGAAGGAAGTCGTGCTGCCTTATAGTTGCGTGAAGGAAGCGGTCTTTCCGTTTGTCAAGTTCCCCGGTGCGAAGATTGCGCTGTCGCCGGAAATGAAGTCGACGGGCGAAGTGATGGCGCTTGACCTGGATCCGGAGCTGGCGTACTTCAAGAGTCAAATTGCCGCGGGGAGTCCGTTGCCGAAGAAGGGCGAGATTTTTCTTTCGTTGCGGGATGAGGACAAGGAAGAGGGCGTGGAGCTCGCGGCCGAATTGACGCGGCTGGGGTATGGGATTTATGCGACGCGCGGGACTTCGACGAAGCTTTGGGAGAAGGGGATTCCGTCGAAGGCGATCTTTCGTGTTTCGCGCGGGCGGCCGAATGCGATTGATTTGTTGAAGGCGCGTGCGATTAGTTGGATTGTTTCGACGGCGGAGTATGGGCGCGAGGCGACGGAGGACAACATGCGGCTAAGGACCGCGGCGATTCGTGCGGGTGTGCCTTTGACGACGACGCTGGCGGGATTTCGTGCGGCGGTGGCGGGTTTGGCGGAGGATGGACCGCTCGGGGAGACGGCGGTTTGCACGTTGCAAGAGTACCACGCTTCCTTGGGCTAACGTCAGGTCGTTTGCTGATTGGTGTTGTGGGGGGGCGCGGGGAAAGTGCCGCGGATAAGATTGTACTGGCATTTTGCCGCGGAATATGGTATAATACACGACATGAACGTTAGAGAAGAGTTTTTGAAGGCAGGTGCGATGCTGAGCGTTGTGCTTGGGGCGTTGTGTGTTTCCGCGGCAGAAGTGCCGACGGATGTGTTTCTGCTGATTGGTCAGTCCAATATGGCGGGGCGAGGTGCGATGGTTCCAGAATTGAAAGTGTCGACCGAGCGCATTTTGAAGTGGGACATCATTGATGGCAAGGGCTGGGTTGAAGCGGTGGAGCCCATCAATCAGGACCGTCCGTTTGCGGGTGCGAATTTGGCGTCGAGTTTTGCGCGGACTTTGGCGGATGCGGACAAGAATGTGGTGATTGGTTTGGTTCCCGCGGCAGAAGGCGGGATGCCACTTGATACGTTCATGCCGCCGAATGGTCAGTTTTATAAGCGTGCGGTGGAGCGGACGAAGGCGGCCTTGGCGAAGGGCGGGAAGTTGAAGGGGATTTTGTGGCATCAGGGGTGTGCGGATTCGGAGCAGATGGCGACGTCGACGAATTATGCCGCGCGTTTGACGGTGATGGTGAATGCGCTCAGGAAGGAGTTTGGCGTGCCGGATTGTCCGTTCATTGCGGGCGAGCTGGGGCGGTATTTGGGCGTGGAGTTGATGCCGAGCAGGGTGATTTATGCGAAGAACTACAAGGTCGTGAATGCGCAGTTGCACGAGATGGCTAAGAGTGTGAAGAATATGCGCGTGGTGTCGTCGGAGGGGTTGGAGCCGAATGAAGACAATTTGCATTTCAACACGATTGCGCTGCGGGAATTCGGGAAGCGTTATGCCGCGGCGTATTTTGAGATTGTGGGGAAGAAGAAATAAGGATGTTGCTGACGTTCGTCTGTAAGGGCGCGGCACTTTTATCAGTAAACAAAATAAGAAAGAAGAAGACAATGAAGAAGTTGATGATTGTCGCGACCGCGGCGCTTTCGATGAGCGCGCTGGCGGATTTCAATATCGCGATTGACTCGAAGGCGAAACCCATCAAGGATATTGGGGAATCGACCTGTGGACCAGAGGTGGGCTATGCGGGCGCGCTTGTGGGGCTTGGGCTGGATGACTATTGGTTTGTGGAGGCCAAGGACGAGACGGCGCGCAAGATGAAGGAGGCGGGTGCCTACTTCCAGCGTGTGTGGGGCGCGAATGACTGGTGGACCCAGCGCATTCCGGGTAAGGCGTCCGTGAAGTCGAATCCAGAGGCGGTGTTCAAGTTTTGGAAGGAGAATGGGATCAAGGCGCTGTTGACGCTTGAGGCGTGGAACTTGGAGCGCGACAAGAAGAATATCTTGGAGCTCGTCAAGTTCATCGTCGACAACAAGTATCAGGATTGCGTCGCCGGTTTTGAATTGGGCAATGAATCGTACTACCACAACGACAGCGATTTGCTGGCGAAGAACTGGACGGCGATTGTGCCGGAGATTTTGAAGATTTGGCCGAAGGCGAAGCTCGGCATTCCGCTCGCGGAACTCTTTGAGAACAATCCAGACTTGACGCAGGTGCGCTCGCGCATGCTGGCGGCGGGCGAGATCAAGCGCGACACGTATTTTGCCGCGGCAAACTTCAATCAGAATTCGGCGCGCTTCATCGTGGGGCTCTCGAATGTGATTGATAAGATCACGCACGTCATCTATCATGCGTATGGTGCGGAGACGCCGTACAGCTGCTCGTACTATGGGTTCAAGCGCTTCCGCAATTTCAACAGCGCGTTCCCGGAGTTGAAGGGCAAGAAGATGTGGCTGACCGAGATTCGGCCGCGTTCGGATGAGGACAATCGGTGCCAGCGCATTTTCCGTGAGGCGCTTGTGATGGCGCACTATTCGCTGATGGCGGTGGCGCAGGCGGATATGGATGGGTTCAACCACCACCAGATCTTCGGCATTTCGGGCGGGTTGTATCAGTCAACGGGTTCGAGCTGGATGATTCAGTGGCGCGATGAAGGCGGTGAATATCCGGATACGATTGGTCAGAAGGGTAAGCCGCGGATGGTCGTGGGCGTTGCGGGCGCGATGTATCGCATTCTGGCGGAAGGGCTCAAGCAGCACCCAATCGTGTTGCAGCACGGCACGTCGAAGGGCGTGTCCAAGGCTGGCACGGATGATCCGAACTTCTATACTTCCGCGAAGGTGATGGACCAGGTTTATGCGCGGCGGATTTGGTTGAAGGAACATGGCGGGATTTATGGCAATGAGGATAAGGCGCCGAAAGTGGATGGCGAAGTTGAATACCTCGTCACGGCCACGAAGAACCGCGGCGAATATTGCATCCTTATGGTCAATTCGAAGCAGACGAAGGAGCGCATTCAGATTTCGCTCGGCGGGAAGCAGATTTGCGCGCCGACGTATCGCACGCTTTCGTGTCCGGCCAAGTACCTCGATTGCCGTGAGATTCCAGGCGAACCACATGCGTGGACGACCCTTTCGTGGGAAGATACGCAGTTTGGTCCGGGGCGGCCGAATCCGATGGAATCGTATGAGAAGCTCAATGCGAAGAGCGATGTGCTGACCATCGAGATTGAACCGAACACGGTCCAGAGCGTGACCTTCGTGGTGCGGTAAGGCGAGGGTGTGAGGCGCGAGCGAGGGTGGGACTAAGGGTGCGAGGCACCCTTATCCCCCCTCGACCCCCCTAATCCCATTTAGCGAAAGCACCGCGGCAGTTCTGCCGCGGTACTTTCGCATACTTGGGGATTATGCGAGTTGTGGGGTGGCAATGTGTCGGTTAGCGCGGCAGATTTGGTTGGGGATGGGCTGAAGTCAGGGTGATTAGGGGCT
>CAVGIZ010000124.1:0-7624 GCA_963629255.1 Anaerovoracaceae bacterium | reverse complement strand
AAGTGGGATTAGGGGGGTCGAGGGGGGATAAGGGTGCCTCGCACCCTTAGTCCTCCCCTCGCTCGCGCCCCCTCAAAGCCTTGGTTTCTTGTCCTTCATCCCGGCGGGTTTCTCGGGAACTGGGCCGCCGGTGGCCGCGGGGGCTTCCACTTTCGGTGGCACGCCATTCGTCGCGGCAATTGCCTTCGCATCACGAATTTGCTTGAGCGTATTGAGAAGGCTCTTTGATTTCGGTGCGAGGGAGACGGCTTTGAGGGCATTGGATTCGGCCTCGTCATATTCGCCCAGCGCAAGGTGGGTCATGGCGAGGTTATTCAAGCACACGGTATCAGTCGGATCAACCGCGATACACCGTTCAAAGTAGATTTGCGCGCGACCATATTGACCATTATTGGCGTAGCTCATGGCCATGGCGAAGTTAGCCTCGATGTCGCTCGGTTCAGCCGAGACGATACGCTCAGCATAGAAACGGGCGGTACGGAAGTCGGCCCGACGCAAAGCCATTTGAAGCGCCTCGCGCGGCGTCATCGCCCGCATGTTGCTGGCGTGGACCTTAGCCATCAATTCAAAGAGCCGAACGAGCGAACTATTATTCCGATCCAAATCATTGTAACGCTTGGACTCCGCCTCGGCCGTCTTGGCATCGCCTGCAAGGTCAAAGTTCTCGGACCGCACCGCGGCAATTCTCGCGAGCCGCCACTGCAACACATTGAACCGATCTTGAATAGTAAAATCCTCTTGCCGCGCCGTCGTATATTCACAGCAAAACGCCAAAATGCGGTCGGCCATATCCCGCCCGCGTGCAATCGAAGCCGCGCGCTTATCGGCATCGCCCTGGGTCCTCGCAAGCGTTCCCCAGCAAGGCGGCATCGCCTGCAAATCGCGCTTCCAAATCTCAAAGCCTATTTGCGCGGCACTTTCCGCCAGCTTCTCCCCGCGCTTATGCACCCACGACCGCAACAAAACATTTGCCGCGAGGTCCGCACTCAAGTGATCTTCCTCCGTCTCCACACATTGATTACGCAGTTGCCGCGCCACTTTCTCCGAGCCATCATTCATGAACGCAATCATCTTCAAATCGCCCCCACGCGCGGCAGTTTTCAAACGCAAAATATCATCAAAGCGCCCATCCGTAAAGAGGTACTTGCACCCCTGGGCATCATCCAGCACAGCCTCCACATATTCCGCCAAAAACCGCATCTGCGCCCTCACCCCCGACCGCACACGCCCCGGCGCAATGGCCGCCAAAAGCCCAATACAAATAAACGCAAAAATCCACGTCCGCACCTTCAACCGCCGCTCTTCATTCGGGTCCTCATCATCATCCGCGGCATCCAAACTAATCTCCGTCACCCGCTGATAGTTCCGACACAACAAATAAACGCCAAACACCATCAACGCCCGGACAATCACCCCAGCCGCCAAACACGTCAAAATAATCGCCAACTGCGGCGACGCCACATTCGGACTATCCCCCCACGAATCCATCCACAGCGAACGCACCATCGAAAGCTGGCTCATCACAACTGCCGCGCTCACCACAAACAAAAGCCCCGCCTTGTACGAAAGCGCATCTTCCTCGCCCACCGCCTTCGGCAAAAAACTATACGTCATAATGGACGGCACCACCACCAGCCCCACAATCGCCAGCCACCCATCCGTCGTCGCCGCCCCCATCACTTGCCCCGCATACCCTTGCAAAATCTGCATCACCGTCGCGGCAGAAAACCCTTCGCCCATCAGCCCTTGGTGATACGTGTACCCACCCACAATCAACGCCATCCCCGCCAAATACCCAAACAGCACCAAAAACGTCAAACACCACGTCACGACCCCTACGCGATCCCCCAAATCCGCCTTCTGCGAAAAGAACCCCGCCGTCACCACGCGCCGCTGCATCTGCCAATACAAAAACCCGCCCACAATCACCAGCACCAACCCATACGGCGTCTCCGCACACAAAATACCAGCCAAAAATGCGCACACTTCACCAAGCTTCACCGACCCCGTGCGCATAAACCGCACAAAGTAGAAAATGATAATGCACGCAAACATCATCAAAAATAAATCTGACCCACCCGCATTCGCCGCGCTCCATGTCGCACACGAATACGCCAACGCCAATGACCCCACCGCACACGACACACGCAAAATCGTCAACCGCCGCCACGCATGGTCCGTGTTCGACCGCGCACTCCACCCCAAAATCTCATGGTCCATCAAATAGAAAAACCCTGTCAACACCCCCACATACACACAGCCCAAAATCCGCAACGCCACCATCCCAGCCTCAATCCCAAACGCGGCAAAAATCCCCGTCGCAATCCAACGCCAAATCCCAGGATAAAATGTATCAGCCGGACGCAAAAATGCCGCGACCGCCGACTCCCTCCAAATGCTCGGATGCAAGAAAGGCACCTGAAATACCGCCACAGAAACTGCCGCGATTAAACCAAGCAGAAGGGCGATCCGGACATCTGTCCCTTCGCCCATCACTCGAAATGCATGTTTTAGATCTTTCTTCATCGCACTCCCTTTCTGCTTTTCGCCTTACGCCGCACCGCGCTTTCGCCTTCGCCTCAGCCCGAGCAAACACAATCCAAATCCAAATAGCATCCCACCCGTCGGCTCCGGCACCGCCTTAAACCCAACCAACGCCGGATTCCACGCACCCTGATTCGAGAAAGAATCTGCATCGCGAATGAAGGTAGCATCAGACAACGCACCATACGACAAAGGCGTTTGCGTCGTATACAAAGTCTCAACACCAGTTATGTCCCCATTGTCATCGCGTACCAAATTACCCATCTCCACAAGAAACGAATACCGCGTCGACTTCTCATCTGTTAAGGTTCCCAAATCGTCTCCCGAAAGGCTCATCGCAAACTTCTTAACCGTCATGTTCCCGTCTTCATCCATCTCCTTCCCTTGTTTAAGCTGAATATACGTGACGGCTTCACCCGCTTCGTTTTCACCCGACAAGATCGTCTTCTCGCCCGTCGTGTTATCAAGCATCACCAACCACACATACGGATTCGAAGAACCCGACCATTCTGGCTTAAGTGGAATTGCCTTCGTATCATTGAAGTCCACCTGCCAATAAAGCCATTCAGCCTGCGCCGACGCAAAAGCAAAGAAGGCGACCGCCGCGAAAACTGCCGCGCACGCCAAATCCTTTATTTTACTGCCTTTTTGCATCTTTTTACTCTAATTTCTAGCCGAAGCCTGATCTTTATCTTTACCAACTTCTCCACCGTCTATTGAGGTGGAGAAGCGCATATTATATCATATTTTACTATCTGTTGTCAACTGGGAATTTTAGAACCCAAATAACTTACTCCAGTCCGAAGAACTATCACTACTCGAGGATTCATCCGTTAGCGAAGCCTCCATAATATTGGAGTAGCCATCCTCATCCACTTCATACGAGGTTGTTCCGTCAGAATCCGTGGTCTCAACATACCGCACCACGCGATAGTAGTAGGCCTTCGAAGAATCATATGAGGTCGAAGTATAACGGTTATCCCCAGACTTGGTCTCATCGTAGACATAAGGTCCATAGGTAGTGGTAGACCACCCCATGCTGCTCTTATATGTATAGTACTTCGGTGCATCCACAACAAATGTCAGCACTGCATTTGGATCATCCAAACCTTTCGTCTTCGAACTGGAAATAATCGTCGTGTCCTTCGCAAAGTTCGGATCCGTGCTCCGCTCAATCGCATAAACAAGGGTCGCAACCGTATTCGTCGCCGTAATCGTCACCGTTGGGCTATAAATAGTGCACGTGCGCTTCCTGTTGTTAATTGTTGCACTTGCCGACGATGTAGTTGTCTTCTTATTAATATCCGTCTGAACTGGCACAGGCGTATCTTCTGGAATCTCAGTCGGCTGATAGTTCGGAATGTCAGCCCACGGCGCCGTCGCCTGACCAGCTTCATTCGTCACCGTCTCGGCAGCACCCGCACCCTTCGAGCTATAATAGCCCGCCGTACCGTACGCCTGAATCGTCATCGCCTGGTTCTCAACAAGCGAGGTACCATTCGTCGCACGATATTCCGCATCCGCCTCAAACAAACGCGTATCAAGAAGGAGCAAACGAATATCGCCAGGACGAACTTCGCTCTTGCCGTTAGACCAACGCGACCAACGCGACTTCGGCCACGCCGCCGTAAACGGACGGAACGTACCATCCTTGATCGGGAACTTCTCCAGCACAATCGATGTATTCGTATTGACCGCCGTGCCGTCCGCATTCAAGCCTTCAAACTTTTCGCCGCGCGCAACCCACACAAACACCATCCAGTCGTTCGTCACAACCGTCTTCGTGTTCGCATACGTAATCTTGTACGCCGGCGGCTTAACCAACACCTGCGCCAATTCGCTGTTGTTCGCAATCCCGCTCGAGCCGCTCGACACCGTTCCTTGACCTTGTGCCAAAGAAGCAACCGCGCCGACCACCACGAGACCCAACACCTTAATCATCTTGTTCATTTTGTCGTCTCCTTTCTTTTCCTTACTTTGCCGACCAGTTCAATTCAATATCCGACGTACCGTTGTTCGAGTAATAGAACGCCTGCCCAACCGGAACCGAGAAGTTCTTGATAATCCAGAGGTCCACTCCATCATCCTCGTAGCGGCTCCAACCACCCAGATTCATGCGGTACTTGTACTCATACGTCGCGCCGCTCGCCTGCTTGATCTGAATCACGTCGCCATCCTTGTCCGTGAACACCTTCTTATAGGAATCCGGAAGCGCCTGGCCCTTCTTGAACTGGAGCTTCTGATAGTGCTGCGCACCGATAAGCGTGTTCGCCTTCGCAGAAATCGTCACAACCGCGTCCGGCGCATCCGCATACGGAACCTGACCAAACACATGGATGTGTTCCGCAATCGGCGTCGCACGCTTCAACCAGAAACCATAACCACGCGCCAACTCATAATCCGCCGCGGCATATTCCGTCTTGTTCGTGCCATCACGGAACACATAGAGCTCCGTCGAATCCCAGAACTTGCGGCCATCTTCCTCAGCCAGGATGTAAATCCGGTACGCACCCACGTCGAGGTCCCACGTCCACATCTCATCGCCAACCTGCAAATCCGCAAGACCCACCACGTTCGACGCCGTCACATTCTTGACGTCCCAAGCCGGCGTATCATACGCAACCGCAACCGGCGTCCATTCATTCGTCGACGCCACACGCGTCAAACCAACAACGTTCGTCGAATCGCATTCCGCCGTCCACGACTGCGTCGGATCGTTCTTCAACGTCACCGTCACCTTCATGTGACCCTTCCAGAACGTCTGGTCATTCGCATTCGCATCGCACACAAAATCAACATCGTTCGTCTGCGCCGCAACCTGCGTGAACTCACCTTCAAGATCCGTCGCCGTGTAAAGCGTGTATTCAACGTTCGCCGTCACGTTCGACGGGCAGTTCGTAATGTCACCAGCAACCACCGCCGACACGAGCGACTTCGCTTCGTTGTTCGCATCAAACTCGTTGCTGTCCCAAATGTTGAGGCGAAGCTTCGCCGCCGCGTCCGAACCAAACACATACTCAATAATCTGGTCGTTGTCAAGCTCGTCCATATCAACCTCGTCCAAGCTCGCCGTCGTCGCAATCGAAACGTTCGAGTTACGCGTCACATTGTCCTCTTCCGCGAAAATCGCACGCGCACGGAGGTAGTACGTCGTCGCCGGATTCAAGTTCGTGAACGTCGCCGTGTTCACATCCGCACCCGTCGTCCCAGAGTACACAACCGAGTTCGTCGTGAAGTTCGGCGTCGTCGAAAGCTCATAGTAGTAACCCGTCGCACCTTCAACCGCCGCCCAGTCACCAACAAGCGTCGTCGTGCGCACAATCTTCGAAGCACCCGCCGGAGCCGCAAGCGCCGTCCGCGGCATCATCAAATATCCACCCGTACGACCAGCCGAAGCGAAGAAGCACGCATAGAGGTCCGTCAAATCCGAACCGCTGTTCTTGCCCGTCAACTTCAACTCAAGTTCCGTCACAAACTTCTCAGGATTCGTATCAATCGAGAGCGCGTGCATGTAGTGGCCACGGAACGGAATCGCGTTGGTGTGCGCACCCCACGTGTTCTGATCGATTTCCGAACCATCCTTCGCATTCGTACCCGTGCACGTATAGAGCGTGCTCAAACGATACTGACCTTCGGACGAAATCGAATTCTCATAGTTCTTGTCTTCCACCCAGTCCTGCACGTGGAACGAACCCGTGTCGCTCGTGCCATCCGAATAGTGAATAATCACGTCCACGTTCGCATAGTTACCTTCGCCTGGACCACCCGCCGTCGCAAGCACGTACCACTTCGAGTAGTAGTTCGTCACCGCAACGTCAATAATCTTATCGGTGTGACCCGTGTAAAGACGAACGCAGTCATTACCATCGAACGCCGTCGCATCCGTGCCATAACCATCAAACAAGAACGGAATGTTATCGCCCGTGTTGACGTCCGCGATGTACATGCAGTTCGTCAAACCATACACATCCGTGTACGTCTTGTTATTATAGGTATAAGAACGCTTGACCTCACGCGCATCCGCGAAGTACCCCTGAAAGCCATCAAGGAAGCCCGAGCTGAACACGCTGAAATCTTCCGTCGCGCCCGCAACCGCGTTGCCATCCAAATAGCTCGTATCAATCGGCGTCGAAATGTTCGCTTCCGGCAACGGCGTCGCCGCGTCAAAAATCAAGCTCGCCGTCGCGCCATTCGCGCACGTCACCGTAATCGTCGCCTGACCGCCCTGCGCCGTCGTCGGCACCGTCGCAACACCGTTCGCAACCGTCACAACCGATTCATCCGAGCTCGTCCAGACCAAACCGTCCGTCGCGCCCGCAGGCTCCGTCGTGAATCCCAAAGTCATCGTCTGGCCCGGACGCGCCGTCGCCATCTTGTAGTTGAACGCAACGCTCGTCGCATTCTGCGCCACCGCGCTCATCATAATGCCTGCCGTAAGAACACAGGCCAACACCCGCGCGAACTTCACGCTCGCCCAGCTCATCTTCTCAATCTTTACTGTCTTCTTCATTTCGTGCTACCTTTCTGTCCCCGGGTCGGCCCCCACCGTGAGAGCCTACACTTCCCGAAAACACGGATATTATACCATATTTCAGGGTCCGATTGCAACCACAAAATCAAAAAAGTGTTATAACTCCATAAAATACCAGTCATATGTTTTTTTTTTGTCACCTTTTGCAGTTCTCAGAATGGCCATTAATAGCACCCAAAAGACGCATTAAGCCCAAAATGACCCCCTCAAAACCCCCTTTCCAATCTGGCGCGCATGCAAAAACCCCTTATTTTATTGGCCTTTTCGCACCCTTGCAAACCCACATTCGCATTTTGCACATCTGCAAAAACCCCTGTTCAATTAGCACCTAAAAGTACTATTGCACCCTCTCTCCCCCTTCCAACACCGCTTCTTTTTCGCATTTTTGCCATTCGCCCCCAAGTCTGTCCTGCCTTCGCGAGGGCGCGGGGGCCGCAGGTCCCCGTTCTCTTTGTTTCCATCCTGCGCCACTTTGTCCCACCCCTCCGCGGCACTTCCCCCACCCCCCAAAACCCAGCCCCCAACCCCAATCCCCACAACCCCAACCCC
>CAVGIZ010000123.1:0-7670 GCA_963629255.1 Anaerovoracaceae bacterium | reverse complement strand
AGGGTGGATTAGGTTTCGCTGGTAGAGTGCTGGCGGGGTCCGGGCCTAGTAAAACAAGGAGATACAAGAGATGAGGCAAGGTTGGTTGAAAAGCGCCGCGGTGGTCGCGGGGGTTTTGATGGGCTCGAATGGGTCCGTTGCGATGGCGGATGATGAGGTGGTGGCACCGAAGGGTGGTGAGCTTCAGGTGTCCGCCTATCAGAGTGGGAGGTTTTCGGATTGGGCGGAGACGGCGAATACTGGCAGTATGCCGATGGTGCCGTTTTTGAAGTTAGGTTCTTCTGAGGCGAGTGGAGTTTGGGTCGATTTGGGAGCGCCGCGGAAGTTGACGGGTGCGATGTATCAAGGACGTAATGGGTATCCAGATCGGTGGAAACAGTTTCGTGTGTGGGGTACGGATACGAAGGGTCCGTATACGAGCACGGCTGGGATGGAGCTTGTGATTTCGAATTATTTGGGTGCGGCTTATGTAACGGGGTCGTTGACGAATTATGAAGGAATTGCCGCGCACCGGTATTATTACTTTGATAACTATGGTGCGTTGAATGGGAATGGGCTGAATAAGAATAGTGAATTCAATTTTCAGATTCAATTGTATGCGGAAGTGCCGGTGGCGACGATGTATGTGCCGGTGGAGACGGATGCGAATGAAGGGAATTTTACGTTCACTGGGAAGGTGACGTATGCGTCGAGCGCGGCTGGGGCTGAAGTTTGTGTGGCGGTGGCGCGGGAAGATTTTGACGCGGACTATTCGAAATGGGCGGCGAATGGCAAGGTTTACAAGGCGGCTGGGACGTATCTGACGGGTGATGCATTTGGGATTGAGGCGAAGGGGCTTGCGAGTGGGCGGACGTATACGAAGTTGTTTTGTCGTTCGGCGGGTGAGACGGATTGGTTGGCGGCGCCAGGCGGGTATCAATTTGCATCGCGTGGCACTTTAGCGACGCCGCGGGTGTATGTGTGGGACAAGACGAATCCGACGAATTCGTATGATTCATCGCAGGCTTTGTATGATGGGAATTATAGGTCTTTTGGCGATGGGAATGGGCGGGCGCAGCAGCTTATCTTCAAGTTGGATCCGGATTTGGATTATGCGGTGTTGAGAGTTTGGCCGCGGTTGGGCGATTCGTATCTTTGCTGGGTTCGTGCGCACTTAATCAAGGGGCTGTATGTGGCCAAGCCGAGCGAGGAGATAGATTGGAGCGCGGCAGAGAAGGTCGAGAAGATTACGAAGCGTGAGTTTTATTGGATTAAGGATGAGGCGGATATTCCGACAATGGAGTGGACGCTTCTGCCTGCCGCGACGGAGACGATGAAGCATGAGCAGTTGAATCCAGGCATCAATGAATTTGGTAAGTACAACAAGAATGTGGACGTTGTGTTGGATAAGAAGTTGATGAGTGGGGCGAAGTATTTGAAGCTTGAGCTGGCGCCGAATCTGATGTTGAATGGTGTTGAGGTTGAGCTTTACACGGTGAAGAAAGAGAGCTTCTGTATTCGGGTGCAGTAAGACAACCAAGGAGGGCGGGGCTCGTGGGCGCGTACCCCCTTTGCCATGGGCCGACGGAGCGGCCCATGGCAAAACGCGGGGCAGGTGGTGGTGGTGGTGGCGCGGCAAAAATTTGGCCGTGGTGCGAGAAATTTTTGGTCGTGGTGCGGTGGTTTTGGGGTCGTGGGGAGCGTTAAGAAAATATAAGGAATGGAAAGTTTAGGGTTGAAACATACTCGAAAGTATGTTATAATATGTGGTCATGAAGGTTAGAATAGGATTTTTTTGGGTCGCGGCAGCCGTTGTGGTTGTTGGATGTTCGACTATTCGGAATGCGCGAGAGGCGCAGGATGAGGTTGAGGCGCTCTTTTGCGATGAGGCGCGAGTGGGGCGTGAGCGCTTGGATTTGCGTGGTGCGTCGTTACGAGAGCTTGTGGATTTTGCGCTGACGAATCGGCCGTCGGTGGTGACGGCGAGTTTGGCGGTGGAGGATGCGCGGCTTGGTTTGAAGGCGCTCGAGGCGGATGCGCCGCTTGTGAGCGAGACGCCATGGACGGCGCCGAATGTGAGTTTGAGTGGTGGGTATAGTGCGTCGAGTGATAGTGCGAATTGGGAGGATTTGAGGTGGGATACGGAGGGGAGTCCGAGCGCGGCAGTTTCGTTGGAGTTATTGGTGTGGGATTTTGGTCGGTACAATGCGAAGGCGAGGGCGCAGAGTGAGGCGGTGATTGCGGCGGAGATGAATTTGGCGGACACGGGGTATGATGTATTTTACGATGTGGCGAATAGTTACTTTACGTATTTGGAAGAGTGTGCGTTGTTGACGGTGGCGCAGACGAATGAGCAAGAGTATGCGGACCATTTGGCGAGGGCGGAGGCGAAGTTGGATGCGGGGGAGGCGAACAAGTTGGATGTATTGAAGGCGCGGCTTGACTATGCGCAATCGCGGCAGAAGACGGTGGCGGCGTCGAATTCTGTGACGACGGCGGGTGCGGAGTTGATGAAGGCGTTGGGGGTGGATGCGTCGCGTGGGACGTGTGAGGAGGTGTTTGGGCGAGGGCCTGCGGCGGATGGGATACAGTGTGTGATGAGGGGATTTGCGCGGACGGAGTACAGCGTGGGGGAGGCGTTTGATTTGGCGCGGACGAATGCGCCGGCGGTGCGGATGGCGCGTGCGAAGTTGCGTGCGGCGTCGCATGAAGTGGATTATGCGGTGGCGGATTTGATGCCGTCGGTGTCGGCGAATGTGAAGTTGAGTTGGACGGATCCGATGTGGTTGTGGAATTGGGGCGTGAGCGGGGTGCAGTCGCTGTTTCAGGGGTTCAAGAAGACGACGGCGGTGGAGCGTGCGGTGGTGGCGATGAAGGAGGCCGCGGCGGAAGTGGACGAGGCGGAGCAGCAGTTGTCGGTTGAATTGGAGACGGCGATTAGTGCGCGGGATGATTCGGTGAAGGCGTTGGAGACGGCGGTGGCGTCGATTCAAAGTGCGAGGGAGAATTTGGATATGGTGCGGCGGCAGTTTTCGGTTGGGGATGTGAGCCGGATTGAGTTGTCGGAGGCGATCAGTGCGCATTCGACGGCGATGGGGGATTGCGTGACGGCGTTTTATAGTGGGCAGAGGGCGGAGGCGGCGCTTTTTGCGAAGATTGGGCGGTATCCGATTTACACGGAAAAGATTGAAACGGAGATGCCATAAAGGCAAAGAAAAGTAAGAAAGGTAAAGACGACTTATGAAGAAGATGGTTAAGGTTGGGATGTGTGCGATTGCGGGCGGGATGCTGGCGGTCGTAGGCTGTTCGGAAGGCGGGCTTGGTGCGCATAAGCAGAAGGGCCCGATGTATCGATATGCGCCGATTATGAAGACGGATATTGTGTGCACGGTGGAGGCGACGGGGACTGTGACGCCGCGGAATTCGCCGGAGGGGATTCCGGTGGGTGCGCAGGTGAATGGGAAGATTGTGAAGTTGTTTGTGGACTACAATTCGATTGTGACGAATGGGCAGATTGTGGCTTTGATTGACCCGCAGGTGTATGATGCGAATTACAAGAGTGCGGTGGCGCAGTTGCATGGGAACAAGGCGAATATTAAGTTGAGGGAAGCGGAGTTGGTGCTGGCGGAGAAGACGTTGGAGCGCAAGAAGAAGCTGTATGAGAAGCAGATGTGTTCGGAGGCGGATTTGGACGCGGCGATTGAGAGTCGCGACACGACGCTGGCGCAATTGGAGAGTGCGAAGGCGGCGGTGGAGCAGTCGGAGGCGTCGGTGAGTCAGGCGAAGGCGAATTTGGATTATTGTACGATACGTTCGCCTGTGAATGGGGTTGTGTTGGACCGTAAGGTTGAGGAGGGCGAGACGGTGGTGTCGTCGATGAATGCGGTGCCGGTGTTGACGATTGCGGAAGACTTGAAGACGATTTGGGTGGAGGCGACGGTGCCAGAGGCGGACGTTGGGAACATTCAGATTGGGCAGGAGGTGACGTTCACGGCGGATGCGTATCGGAGGAAGTTTAAGGGGAAGGTGCGGCAGATTCGTTTGGCGGCGACGACGACGAACAATGTGGTGACGTATCCGATTATTATTGAGGCGGAGAATCCGGATGAGATGTTGTTTCCTGGTATGACGGCGACGTTGTCGATTGAGACGGCGAGGGCGGAGGACGTGGCGGCGGTGAGCGCGGCGGCGTTTCGTTTTCGGCCGAAGGATGAGGACAAGGCGGAGGGCGAGGTACCGAAGGGGCGCAAGTTGTGGTTTGAGCGCGCGGATGGGAAGCTTGAGGCGAAGGTTGTGGAGCAAGGGATTTCGGATGATTCGTTTACGGAGTTGAAGGGCGCGGCAGATTTGTTGGAGAAGCGTGCGGTGATTGGGTATGCGACGTCGCAGACGGTGAAGGCGGATGACACGACGAATCCATTTATGCCCAAGCCGCCGCAACATGGCACGAAGGGCACGGCACCAGAACCGAAGGCGAAATAATGGAACACCTAATTGAGATTCGCGATTTGCGCAAGACGTATGCGATTGGTGATGAGCCGGTGCATGCGTTGGATGGCGTGTCGCTGAGCATTGATAATGGCGAGTTTGTGGCCATCATGGGGGCGTCGGGTTCGGGGAAGTCGACGATGTTGAACATTTTGGGATGTTTGGATACGCCGACATCGGGGTCGTATTTGTTGGATGGATTGGAAGTGGCGCGGCGGTCGCGTGCGGAGTTGGCGCATATTCGCAATCGCAAGTTGGGGTTTGTGTTTCAGAACTTCAATCTTTTGCCGCGGACGAGTGCGGTGGAGCAGGTGGAGTTGCCCGACCTTTATTTGGGGCGGTTGGGGCGTGGTGCGCGGCGGCGGCGTGCGATTGAGCTTTTGAAGCGTGTGGGATTGGGTGGGCGCATTGGGCACACGCCGGCGCAGCTTTCGGGCGGGCAACAGCAGCGTGTGGCGATTGCGCGGGCGTTGATGAATGAGCCGCCTGTTTTGTTTGCGGATGAGCCGACGGGCAACCTTGATACGAAGAGCTCGATTGAGATTATGGACCTTTTTACGAATTTGTCGAATGAGGGGATTACGATTGTGATGGTGACGCACGAAGATGATATTGCCGCGTATGCCAAGCGCCACCTTTTGATGCGTGATGGCAAGCTTGTGAAGGACGACCACAAATGAACTTCTCGATGATTTTCAAGGTGGCGATCCTCGCCATTTTGCGGAACAAGACGCGTTCGCTGTTGACGTGTATTGGCATCATTGTGGGCATCGCGGCAGTTATTGCGGTGATGGCGATTGGCAAGGGCGCGTCGACGATGATGGTGAAGGAAATTTCGTCGATGGGGAATAACCTCGTTATGATTTTTCCTGATCGGAATCGGCAGGGGGCGGTGCGTTCAAGTTTGGGGTCGGGCCAGACGATGACGGCGAGTGACGCGGAGGCGATTCGTAAGGAGTTGAGCCATCTGGTGGCGGCGGTGAGTCCGACGGTGAATGTTTCGTGTCAGCTCATACGTGAGAATCGGAACTGGAATACGCGGGTGAGCGGGGTATCGTGTGATATGCCGGAAATTCGGAATTGGGGCGTTGGCGAGGGGCGGTTCTTCGATGAGAATGAGGAGAAGTCGTCCGCGCGTGTGTGCGTAATTGGCGCGACGGTGAAGTCGAATTTGTTCGCGGAAGATGAAGATGCGCTGGGGAAGATTATTCGAATTGGGTCGATGCCGTTCAAGGTGGTGGGGATTTTGGAGACGAAGGGCGCGAATGGTTGGGGGCAGGACCAGGATGATACGGTGATGGCGCCGTATACGACGGTGGGGCGCGTGTTGCAGCGTTCGAAGTTTCGCTCCATCAATATGATGAATGTGTCGCTTCGGTCGATGGATGATTTGGAGGAGGCGAAGCGTGAGATTACGGCCTTGTTGCGGCAGAGGCACAAGTTGGCGGACTACCAGGACAACGATTTTGAGACGCGCGACACGACGGAGATTATGAACACGATTGGGTCTGTGACGGGGCTGATGACGGTTTTGTTGACGGCGGTCGCGGCAATTTCGCTTTTGGTGGGCGGCATTGGCATTATGAACATCATGCTTGTTTCGGTGACGGAACGTATTCGCGAGATTGGGCTACGTATGGCGATTGGCGCGACGCCTTCGAACATTTTGATGCAATTCATTTTGGAGGCGGTGGTGCTGTCGACGGTGGGCGGATTGATTGGCGTCGGGCTAGGAATTGGCGCGGCACATATTATCGGACAAGTTCAGAATTGGCCGATTGTGATTGAGGCGACGAGCGCCGTCTACGCATTCCTTTTCTCGGCTTTCGTGGGTATGTTCTTTGGATTTTATCCAGCCTACCGCGCATCAAAGTTGAATCCAATCGACTGCTTGCGCTACGAGTAAGGGCGGCGTGAGCGAGGGGAGGTAATGTGTTCACTGAGCGCGGCAGATTGTGTTTTATAATTGATGAAAATAGGGGGTTGATTTGAGAGGGAAAAGATGGTATAATATGCGCGTTATGTGAAATAGGCTCGAAAACATGCAGAGAGATTTATCTATTCTTGTTGGAGACGCGGCACTTAAGGCGCGGATTGAAAAGGCGTATTCGGTCGAACATAAGTTCGATGAACCGCTTCAAGTTCGAACGCTTTCTCGGGTTGTGTTTGATCCGATGTGGGGATTGTTTGTGGGTGGTGAGCATCTAGCTGAATCCCTCCCGCTTGCAGGAAGTGGAAAGAGGCTTTGTGCGGCATTGGAAGAAAAGACCAATGGTGGAAAGAAAGTGCCGCGGAGCGTTCGAAGAATCGGGCGCGAGAAGGGGTCCATCTTTTATTTGGGCATTTTTGTTAATTGTTGGGGACATTTGCTGTTGGATGGCACGCGATTCTTGTGGGCAATCGTAGAAGGAAAAGTGCCGCGGAATGCGACTTTTGCGTATTCGGTTTTGCAAAAAGCGGGTGATACAGCAGGGGAGATGGCGCCCAATTTCGCGGCACTTTTAGAGACCCTTGGAATTAAGAAAGAACAGTGTATCCGCATTACGGAACCGACAGAGTTTGATGAGATTCTTTTTGCGTCTGAGGCATTTCGGACGGATCGAGACGCGGCTGCGGTGCATTTTTATTCGCGCGAGTTTGCGGAGGTTTTTGAACACATTCAGAAGAGTCTCGTGCCCAATCCAAAGCCGCCGCATCGCAAGATTTATTTGAGCCGTTCACATTGGAAACAAAATGCGCTTGATATTGGGGAACGTCAGCTTGAAAAGGCTTTTGAGAAGTTTGGCGGATTTGAAATTGTGAGTCCAGAACGGTTGACGTTTCAGGAAATGGTGAAGATTTTGAGTGAGACAAAAGTCCTTGCTACGACGGAAGGGTCGATTGCACATAACGCAGTTTTTCTGCCGCGGGGAGCGGAAATTGTTTTGCTTGAGAAGTTCAATTTCCCTAATCATTACCAGCCGACTGTGAATAAAATGAAGGGATTGAAGGTGACTTATATTGAGGCAAATTGGACGCGATGGGAAGTGTATAAGGGTGGAGTTTGGCGTGGGCCATTTTGTTTGGAAGTGACGCGGCACGTGGGCGAGTATTTAGGGTGTCCGGCATCGTGGTCGATTGCAACGCGGGTGCGGTATGTGTGGAGTATTTTTTGGCGTAAGGCTTATCGGGCCATTCGCTTTTCCTTCTAAGTTTGCTAGCGG
>CAVGIZ010000122.1:0-7680 GCA_963629255.1 Anaerovoracaceae bacterium | reverse complement strand
GAGCGTGTAGATCGTTTTGGGGGTTGAGGTTTGGTCGGGAATATGGTATAATATATGTTGCTTATTCGAATTAGAAGGACAGACGATTATGAAGAGATTGGTTATAAGTGCCGCGGTGGTGGCGGTGAGTATGCTGAGTGCGATGGGCGCGGCGGTGAAGCCGGTCGCCGAGTTTTGGATTTCTCCGAAGGGGGATGACCGGGCGGCGGGGACGAAGGCGGCGCCAGTTGCGACGTTGAAGCGCGCGATGGAGAAGGTGCGGAATGTGGAGAAGGAAGGTGAGAAGGTCATTATTTTCAAGGATGGGTTTTATTCGTTTGAGGAGCCTGTGACGATTTTGGCGACGGATTATGATTTGACGATTCGGGCGGAGCATAAGGGGAAGGCGATTTTGTCGGGTGCGGTTGAATTGAAGGGGTGGCGGAAGGATGAGGAGGATGAGAAGTTGTTGGTGGCGGATTTGCCGTTTGAGCCGAATGCGGGTGATGGGCTCGTATTGATTTGTCAGGGGAAGTGGTGTGAGATTGCGGAGTTTCCGAAGAAGGGGAGGTTGCAGTATAAGGCGAATGGGTCGAGCACGGTGATGAATTATGATGAGAAGTCGTTGCCGGACGGGATGAGTTTTGAGGGGATTGATTTGGCGAGTGCGTGGCTGATTATACCGCAGGAGTGGGCGACGACGCGGACCTTAATTAAGGAGATGGATTTGGAGGCGAAGACGTTGACGCTTGTGTCGAAGACGGGGATGCCGCTGGGGCAATACAATCAGGGATTTAAGTTGTTCAATACGCGGCATGGATTGACGGAGCCGGGGAAGTGGATGTTTGAGGCGACGGGGCGGAAGGTTGTGTATTGGCCGCGGGAGGGAGAGAGCGCGGCGAATTTGAAGGCGAGTTTGTCGCGGGTTGAGAACATTATTGATATGAGGAGTCCGAATGGAGTGAAGATTGAGGGGTTGGTGTTTGAAGGGTGTTTGATGCGGGCAGGGAATTCGAACATGTATGCGGCGCGGCCTTGGAACGCGGCGATTTCTGCGAAGGGTGCGCGGGATGTGGAGATTCGGGATGTGGAGATTCGCAACACGGCGGAGGATGGGGTTTTCATGTTGAAGCCGGTGAATTCGTTTGTGCGGAAGAGTGACATTCATGATGTGGGTGGCGCGGGGGTTGCGTTTTTGGATGGTGGCGAGGGGAGCGGGGTCGAGTGGAGTCATGTGCATGATTTTGGGCGGTCGTCGATGAATGCGAATGGGATTGGGTTACAGTTGAATCGGCCGATGTGTGTGGGGAATGTGATACATGATGGGCCGGGGAATGGGGTCACGGTGTGGAATTCGAATGGTGGGGGTGAGTTTGCGTCGAATGAGATTTATCGGGTGATGAAGGTGCAGCGCGATGGGGGCGGATTGTATGGTGGGTATGTGGACATGGTGATACATGATAATTATGTGCATGATATGGGGGGCTGGGTTGGATTGTATGCGGATGAGGGTTCGCAACGTGTTGTGTTTACGCGGAATCGGTTTGAGAATTGTTGGTGGCCGATGCATGCGCACTGTTCGCAATTTATTGTGGTGTCGAACAATGTGTTCAAGAATTCGGGGGCGATGAGGTTTTCGTTTCAGAATTCGGGGCACAACACGTTTTGCGACAACAAGATTTATACGAAGGAGATGATTAAGAGCGATGGGTATTTGGAGAACTGTGATTTTTGGGGGCGGAATGAAGTCTTTTTGGAGCAGGGGGATGGGACGTACAAGTCGGCTGGGAAGGTGACGTTGGAGAGGGAGAAGGGCGCGGCAAAAACGTGGGGGCTCAATTACATTCAAGGGGCGTACACGTTGCCGATTAATGATCGTGGGGAAGTGAATTATGGGGCGTTTCCGATGAAGTGGAATACGTGCCCGTACACGAGTTTTGGGATGGATGGGTATCCGTTGATTGGGGTGCCGAATTCGCAGGTGAAGTTGGCGTATGATGATTGTTATTTGTATGTTGGATTTTCGCGGAGCTACAATGCGCTGTGTGGGTATTTGGGGATGCAGAATTTTACGAGTCGCGGGTGGAAACATTGTGACGCGGCGCGGGTGGTGTTTGAGAATGGGAGCGAGTTGACGGTGTATCCAACGGGGGATTTTGAGACGAGTGGGAAGGATTTGCAATTGGAGAAGGGCGATGTGAAGGTGGCCGCTGGCGGGAAGGTTGTTGTGGCGCGGATTCCGTTGGAGCATTTGGATATTGCGGGGGCGAAGAAGGGGGGCGTCAATTTGGAAAGTGGCGCGGGTGGTGACGATATGGTTCTCGATGACATGATGACGGATGAGGCTGGAGAAGAAAGTGCCGCGGGGAAAGGGAAGGCGCGCACGATTATGAATGTGCTGGGGTGCAAGCTGAAGTTCAATGCGATGATTTGGGTGGAGGACTTGCGCGAGGTGAAGTGTATTGCCGCGCCGAATGGGAAGAATTTGGCGATGGGGACGATTGAGTTCACAGGTAAGAAGCCAACGAAATAAAAACTTTAGACTACCCTTTCAATCAGAAATATGGTATAATATATTGCGTCATGAAAATTGTTGATATAGTTAAGGTCCTCGACGGGAAACTTGTCGCGGGTGGTGAGTCGGATCGGTCGGTTGGAACAGTGGTTGCAAACGATTTGATGAGCGATGTGTTACTCAATGATGGAGATGACATTTTGCTATTGACGTCGTTGGCGTCGGATCAAGCGATTCGGACGGCGAACATTGTGGGTGCGATGGCGGTTGTGGTGCATAATGCGAAGCCATTGCCGCAGACGATGTGTCAGGTGGCGGACACGCTTGGGATACCGCTCATTAGCTCGCCCTTGTCGAAGTACGAAAGTTGCGTGCGGGTTCACGACTTCCTTGAAAAAGAGAAAGCGAATGGCTGAGGGCTACACACCAAAGATTTTGACGGGCGGCGAGAAGCGCAGTGACGATGATATTTTTGCCGCGCACGATCAGGTGCGGCGCGGCACTTCTGGTGCGGGCTTGCCGACGGATGATGAGCAGCCGCTCGTCATTATGGAGTTGTTGCAGCGTTTGCGCGTGAAGGATGTGATGAGGGATCATGACATCTTTGCGGTGGAGCGCATGGACACGATGAAGTACGCGCAGGAGTTGATGAAGGTCAACAAGATTTCGGGCGTGCCAGTTGTGGAAGGCAAGCGGCTTTTTGGGATTGTGTCGATGAACGACATTATTCGCGCGTTGGAGGGCGGGTGGATTAATGATTCGTGCCAGCAGCACATGGCGACGAATCTTGTTGTGCTTGAGGCAGATATGCCGCTTGCGTTTGCAATCAAGTTTTTTGAGAACTATACGTTTGGGCGTTTTCCTGTTTTGAATAAGGACCGCGATTTGGTGGGGATTGTTTCGCAGCGCGATGTGATGAAGGTGTTGATGCAGGAATTGACGCGGGAATTGGCGAAGCTGGAGGGGAAGGCGGCGCCAGCGGAATCGCGTGCGAAGAGCGAGGGGGCGTTGCCGTATTATTCGATGCGGCAGTTTGTGGTGGTGCGCAATGATTTGACGAATGCGGGGAAGGCGGCGAACGAGATAAAGAAGATGCTCAAGGATGCGGGGATTGATAATAAAATTGTGCGGCGCGTGGCGGTCGCGGCGTACGAACTTGAGATTAATGTGTGCATTCATTCGTTTGGCGGGACGATTACGTTTATTCTCGATACGGGCAAGGCGACGGTGATTGCGAAGGATAAGGGGCCGGGGATTCGCGATGTGGAGTGGGCGTGCCAGGATGGGACGTCGACCGCAAATGATTGGATTCGGTCGATGGGATTTGGCGCGGGCATGGGGCTTGCGAATGCGAAGCGTGTGGCGGATTTATTTGATATTCAATCGAAGATTCCAACGGGCACAACGGTGATGTGTGAATTCAATTTGAATAAAGAGGAGGCAAAGAAATGATGACGATTGATGAATTGAATCGGCGCTATGGCACGCCTGGGCGCATTGTTTTTCGCGCGGGTTTTGCGGGGTATCCAGAGGTCGTTTTGGCGAATAAATTTGGCGCGGCAGAAATTGCGCTCCTGGGCGGAAATGTTCTTTCGTATCGGCCGACGGGGCATTCGCCCGTCCTCTTTCGTTCGGCGAAGCGTGACTACAACCGCGGCGAATCGATTCATGGTGGCATGCCTGTTTGTTGGCCACAATTTGGAAATCGCGCGATTGCGAAGATGCCGCAGCATGGTTTTGCACGCGTGAGTTTGTTTTCGGTGCTTGGGACGGAATTTTCAGAAGAGGTGACGGAAATTAGGCTGGGCCTTTCGGCAACGGAAGAGACAAAGAAAATTTGGCCGTACGACTTTGATGTTGAGCTGAAGATTTCCGTTTCGATGAAGCTGAATGCATCGTTGAAGACGAAGAACACGGGCAAGGAAGCGTTTTCATTTTCGGCGGGGTTCCATCCGTATTTGCGTGTGGCGGATCGTGATGCGACGCAAGTGCGCGGTGTGGAAGGGCTTGAATTTATCGATGCGTCGCTTGGTGAGACGGCGGTGCAGGGTGGCCCATTCTTGATGAATGCGGCGAGCGATCATGTGTTCAAATTGATGCAGGAGCCCAAACACGAATTCGCGCTTCTTGACCCAAAGGCGCATCGCGCGATTGGAATTGCCACGACGGGCGGAAACAACCTCGTCATTTGGAATCCAGGCACGGATTGGACGCCGCCCGATTGTGCCGCGGATGATTACAAGAAGTTTGTGTGTGTGGAGCCTGTAACAGATTGGCCTGCGGCGGGGATTACGCTCAAGCCCGGCGAGGAACATACGCTCCTTGTTGCAATTCAATCGACCGCAGAAGAAAGTGCCGCGAAATGAAGACGAAGAAACATATTGAATTTGGGTCGCTTGCGACGCATCGTGGATTTTTGGGGAAGCCGCCGCTGTCGTGGAAGGTTGCACCGTTTCCGTGTGATGCGAAGGAAGTTTTTCTGACGCAGGTTGCGGGGCTGATGAAACGGTTGAAGGCGATAGGATGCTGTGATTGTGTGGTGGGGCTTTCGGGAGGGCTCGATTCGACGCTGGTGTTGCTGGTTGTGTTTGCCGCGTTCAGGAAGTTGAAATTTGATTTGAAGGGCATCCATGTTTATACGATGCCAGGCTTTGGGACGACGAAGCGTACTAAATCAAATGCGGAAATCCTCGCGACAGATTTGGGATTGAAGATTGAAACCATCTCGATTGTGAAGGCGTGTCAGCAACACTTTCGCGATATTGGCCACGATGGCCAGACACCCGATGTCACGTTTGAAAATGCACAGGCACGTATGCGGACGATGATTTTGATGGATAAGGCCAATATGACGGGCGGCATCGTGCTGGGGACGGGCGATATGAGCGAAGTGGCGCTTGGCTGGTGCACGTACAATGGCGATCATATGTCGATGTTTGGCGTGAATGCGGGCGTACCAAAGACGGTTGTGCGCAAGGTGTGCGCGTGGTGGGCCGCGGCACATACGAGGTCCTATCCAAAAGCCTCTCAAGCTATCAACGATATTATCGCAACGCCTATCTCGCCTGAACTCATCAAGGGACAAGTCACCGAAGATAAACTCGGCTCGTACGAACTCCATGACTTCTTCCTGTGGAATTTCATCGTGAATGAAATGGGCTCGAGGGATCTTGAGAGCGCGGCAAAAGAGCATTTCGGGGACAGATTTACCGCGGCAGAAATTAGGCGGACGCTCAAGACCTTTTTGCATCGCTTTTTCACTCAGGCTTTCAAACGCAATTGTGCGCCTGACGGCATCAAGGTGTTTCCATTTGAGTTGTCCTTGCATGGTTGGTGGATCCCATCGGACTTGGGTCTCGTGAAGATCTAGCGAAATACGCCTGCTCCACCGCGGCAGATTTGCCGCGGCTTACTTTATTGGGGGGTTGAGAGTTGGTCGGAAATATGGTATAATATAGGGCATGAAGCGCGCGGTGGATTTAATCCTTGTCTTGCTGACGTTTCCTCTTTGGGGAAGCGTGAGTTTGATTGTTGCGCTTATTCTCCTTTGTGTGCAGGGGCGGCCGATTGTTTATGTGTCGGAGAGGGCGGGGAAGGATGGGAAGGCGTTTTGGTTTTGGAAGTTTCGGACGATGCGCGAAGGGGATGGGACGGATGCGGAGCGGATGACGAAGGTGGGGAAGATTTTGCGTGCGACGAGTTTGGATGAATTGCCGCAGTTGTGGCATGTGTTGAGTGGAAAGATGTCGCTGGTGGGGCCGCGGCCGTTGCCGGTCAGGTATTTGCCGCGGTATTCGGCGGAGCAGGCGCGGCGGCATGAGGTGCGGCCGGGGATTACGGGTTGGGCTCAGGTGAATGGTCGGAACAATTTGACGTGGGACGAGAAGTTGGCGATGGATGTGTGGTATGTGGACCATTGGTCAATGGGGCTGGATGTGAAGATTTTGCTGATGACGGTGAAGAGTGTTTTCTTTCGGACGGGGATTTGCAATCCTCAATATGATACGATGTGTGAATTTAAAGGAGGACAAATATGAGAGACCTATTCATAGTGGGTGCAGGTGGATTTGGGCGTGAAGCCGTGTGGACGGTGGAGCGTATCAATGCGGCGGCGCAACAGCCGCTCTGGAACGTGGTGGGGTTTGCGGATGACGACCCCAAGAAGGCGAAGGGGAACTTTGAAGGGTACCCGATGCTGGGGTCGGTGGCGCAGGCGTCGCATGATTTTCCTGGGGCGTCGGTGTTTGTGGCGATTGGGGACAATGTGACGCGTGAGAAGATTTATCGTCAATTGCGTGGGCATGATTTCCCGGCGTTTATTGATCCATCGGCGCAAGTTTCGCCGACGACGGAGTTCCGACATGGGACGTATATCGCGGCAGAAGCGGTGGTGTCGGTTGGAACGGACATTGGGAAGTTTGTGATTATCAATGCGCGAGCTGGGGTTGGGCACGATTCGGTGGTGGGGGACTTTGCGAACATTTGTCCGGGGGTGTCGCTGTCGGGTCATACGAAGATTGGTGACCATGCGTTTATGGGAACGAACAGTTGCACGGCGCCGGGGATGAAGGTGGGGGCGCATGCGATTGTGGCGTGCGGGACGCCTGTGTTGCGTGATGTGGAAGAGAACACGACCTTGTCACCATTTGGGACGTTGAAGGTGTAAGCGCGGCAGATTTTGGTGGGAGGAATCCTTTAGCGCGGACAATGTGACCACGACCTTTGGAACGCCTGAAAATGGCAAGGTGAAGGTTGGGGTTGAGCCGAAAAGTGCCGCGGGGCAATTCTTTATCAGGGTGAAGATGACGCCTTGAGGGGATAACCCAAGGTTTCGGGGGGGGCGGCGCCCCCCGTTCCCCCGCGAAGGCAGGAGGGGCTTTTGGGGTGAATGGCAATATCAAATCAGGGACAATGGTTTGATGGTTAGCGCGGCAGATTTGGTTGGGGATGGGCTGAAGTCAGGGTGATTAGGGGCTAACGTCAGGTGTTTCCCAGGGGGAATTTAGGTTAAAGTATCATACTTTTCGGCAAAAAGTATCATACTTTTTCGGGAAAAGTATCATACTTTTTTAAAAAAGTATGATACTTTTGGCTAAATGCATGGGGGGAGTAGGCTGGAGGGGTTGGGGAGCGCGGCAGATTTGAACGCGGCGTTGGATGGTTCAGGGGATAAACGGTTGGCGGAG
>CAVGIZ010000121.1:0-7739 GCA_963629255.1 Anaerovoracaceae bacterium | reverse complement strand
CAAACCATCGTGATACTTTATCCAAGCCAAGCCCGAATCGTACCATAAAAACCCCCTAATCCCACCAAAGAAACCCCCTCCCACGACCATTTTCTCCCCCTAAAAACTGCCGCGGAATCACTTATAAACAATCTGGGCGTAGGAATCGCGCTGAACCGTGCGGGTGTAAGTCACCGCGGGTAAGCCAAAGAGCATCGCATAGAATGGCGTTGTTTGACGAATGCCGGCCGCCTTTTCGAGAAGCTCAGGAATCTCCTTCTGCACAAGACGCAAGAAGCCGCACCAGCAAGTGGCGAGTCCATTCGCATTGGCCAGGAGTTCGAAATAGGTCACCGCCGCGGCAATATCTTCATTCGGTGTCGTCACGCCCGGCGTCGTTTCATCAGACGAAATAATCACCATCGCAGGTGCGCCGCGGAAGAATATGTCGCTCTTGCCTTGGCGAAGCTTGATGGCAGGCACCGCCAACCACCGCGGCAGAAGTTTTGCACCCTCACGATGTTCCTCGACCGCCTTCAAAAAACTGCTGCGGAACGCGTTCATCGATTCACGATTCGGATAGCACGTAAAGGTCAAACCGCGCGCATTGCATCCCGTCGGCGAATTGCCAAGCGTGCGCAAAATGCGATCAATAACTGCCGCGTCGGGGTCCGCATCTTTGAAGTGACGCATCGAGCGCCGCGAACGAATGAAGTGTTCAACCTGCTCGGCCGTTGGCAAATTCAAGTCGCGAACTCTGAGTGAATCCTTCGCGGCAAATCCATCAAACGTAATTGCGCCCTTTGGACAAATGGCAAAACAATGTTGACAGCGCATACAGCGCGTCGGATTAGCCAAAGTCGGATAATTTGAATCATCCGTCCTAAGCGCACCGAACGCGCAATCGCGCACGCACAATCCACAGCGCACGCATTCTTCGCGGTTAAGTTCGAACAGCATTGTTTTTACTTCTTAGCGTGTGGGCACGAAGCGCACGAATGCGTGCAACCGCCATCAAGCGAAACGTCCTTACCTGTCCAGCAATACGTACAAAGCTGGTCCTTCGGGAGCCCAATTGCCTCGACGAGATCGTCCACCGTTTGGAATGCGAGCGACGTCAAATTCAACTTGGCGCGAATGTACTCAACCATATTTTTATAGGGCTCGCCATTCGGGTCGGTGAATTCATCAATGGATTGATTCGGCGCAGCATTATCGCGAATGTAGCGGCGCGTGATCAAATCGAATTCATTTTTAGACCGCGAGAAGTTAATGAACTGACACGGATAGACGAGCGGCGGGCACGCAATGCGAACGTGCATTTCGCGGCAGCCTTCCTTATACATGCGATCGGCCTGGCGCCCAAGCTGTGTGCCGCGGACGATGGAGTCATCACAAAAGACGAGGCGGCGATCGCGAATGAGGCCTGGGATTGGAATAAGCTTCATCGAGGCGACCTTTTCGCGCTGACGTTGGTCGGACGGCATGAAGGAACGCGCCCAGGTCGGCGTGTACTTCACAAAGGGCCGCGCGTATTTGATGCCGGCTTCGTGTGCGTAACCAAGTGCATGCGACGTGCCCGAATCAGGAATGCCGCAGGCGGCATCCGCATCAACGGGATTGCGCTTAGCAAGTGCCGCGCCGCAACGGTAGCGCGACATTTCAACGTTGCGTCCTTCGTAGCTCGAAGCGGGGTAACCATAGTAAACCCACAGGAACGAGCAAATCGCCATTTTCTTTCCAGGCGCAATCACCGTTTCCATTCCATCGGCCGAGATCTTCACCATTTCACCAGGCCCAAGGTCGCGCACATAATCATAACCAAGATTCGGCAACGCGCACGATTCCATCAACGCGATGTAGCCATCTTCCTTGTGACCAATGACGATGGGTGTGCGGCCATAGCGATCGCGCGCGGCATAAAGGGCGCCGTCGTCCGTGATGAGAAGAATCGAGCAGCTGCCCTTAATTTTTTCTTGTGCGTAGCGAACGCCTTCAACGATGGAACTTTGCGTTGAAATAAGCGCGGAGACGACTTCGGTTGGACCGACCATTCCGCTTGTGGTGGAGTATTGAAGCTGGGTCGCCGTCGTCGAAAAAAGTTCCTTCATCAACTCTTTGATGTTGGTGATGAGGCCAACCGTGACAATCGCGAACGAGCCCAAATGCGAGCACATCACGAGCGGTTGCGGATCCGTATCCGAAATAACACCGATGCCAACCTTGCCTGCAAAGCGACTCACATCGTGATCAAACTTCGAACGGAAAGGTGCGTTCTGAATGTTATGAATCGAACGATAAAATCCATTCTCACCGAGAACCGCCATGCCGCCGCGATGAGTGCCCAAATGTGAATGATAGTCTGTGCCAAAGAAGAGATCGCTCACGCAATCCGTCTTGGAAATAACGCCGCAAAATCCGCCCATATTTGACCTGCCTTTTTTGTTGATTGAAGTGTGGTGTGTAATGTTGAAAGCTTACGAACCTGGATGAACCGGATGCCCGCCCGCCTTGCACATCGGGCAATCTGCCGCGGTCCATGTCTCAGGCGTCATCTGCATCAGCGAGAACATCGGAATGTTGCCAAACTTGACCGTCCCCGACGAACGATCTACAAGAAGAACAACCGCGGCAACTTCGCAACCCGCCTTCTGCACAAGATCAATCGTCTCTTGCACGCGCCCGCCCTTCGTCACAACGTCTTCCGCAACCACATACCGTTCGCCCGGCTTAAGCGTGAAGCGCCGCATCGCAAGAATCGTGTTGGGCTTACCCGTCGCATCCACGCCATCACCTTGAACCTTCTCGGCAAAGACGCATTTCGTATCAAGCGCACGCGCAACTTCGTGTCCAACAAGAATGCCACCAACCGCCGGCGAAATCACGCCATCGATGTGACCAATGTCGCACGCGGCATTCATCTTTTCAACCAGCGCATCGCACAATTTTGCCGCGATGCGCGGATAACGCAACACGTTCGCGCATTGGAAGTAGCGATTCGAATGGAGTTTTGAGCGCAATTCAAAGTGCCCCTCGAGGAGGGCTCCCGTATCTTTGAAGGCTTGCAAGGTTTCTGCTTCGGTCATCATTTGTTTAGTCCTTTATAGAGTTTGAAAATGAATTCAGTTTGAGTAAATCTTCACGTGAAAAAGTGGGCGCTTCTTTCGCGTCTTCTGCCGCGGGGACGAGCATTACTGGCTCAGGTGCGGCAAGAGTCGGCGGCACAAGCGTCGGCTTATAGCCCGCGGCACTTTCCCCTTGCGCAGACGGCACTTCCACCTGTTCCAAAAGCTCCTGGTTTTCCTCGTTCAAAAGCGGCGCGGCAAACATTTCAAGCCGCAAGTCGCGCGTACCTTTTGCATTCACGGCCCAAGCCGAACGAGTCGAAACAAGTGCCGCCGATTCTTCCTCGCTCGTCAAAGTGATGAACGCGCACGAAGCGGGAAACGTGGCCGCGGCAGATTTGAACGAAGCCTGTTGCAACGCCTTCATTGGAAAAATACCAACAAGCGAAAAGATGAGCGCCCCCACTGCCACAAGTGGCAAAAGTTCATTGCGCAAACGGCGCCGCGGTTTGTACACGTGCGGCGTCATTCCGCTTTCACCTCCGTGCGACGGTTCGCAAATAAAATACGCGTAAGACCATTCATTCGCGCAAGCGAAGCAACCTTCATCAATTCGCCTGCTGCCGTGCGCCGATCCGCCAAAACAAGCAACGTCTTTTGTTCAACCCGCTGTGCACGCGAGGCCAGCTGCTCACCAAATGCCGCGGACGACGCCCCATCATCAAGCGAATAGCGCGCATCATCAAAAAAGACAAGCGTCTCATTCTTCATCGGCGTCACCAACGCCACAAGCGGCGTCACCGCACCTTCCGTCAAACCCGAATCGGGCAAATCAAAAAGAACGCCTTCCGCCGCGGTCAACGTGCCACTCACAAGATAAATCATCAAAAGCGCAATCCCCACCGTAATCCATGGAACGCCCGCAGATAAAGGCTGCAACCACTGTGGCCCATACTTCCACATGCCGCGGTCGGTCGTGCGCCGCCAATTCCATCCACTCGCGCCCGCACTCATTTTGCACCTTCCTTCGCCGCCGTTTCCTTCACAGAAAGATACCCTACAATGCGGCTCGCCGCGGCCTCAAGCTCCACCACCAAACGATCCATCCGAATACGCAAAATCCCATACATCACCGCCGTCGGAATCGCCACAATCAAACCAAGTGCCGCGGCCACAAGCGCCTCCATCGCGCCCCCCATCAAATCAGCACGCGAAATCAGCACATCCGAATTCACCAGCAGCATCGTGCGAATAAAACCAATCAGCGTCCCAAGTAACCCAATCGCAGGCGCCGCCTGACCAATAATCGCAAGCGACGCCAACCGCCGATCCAACCGCCCCACTTCCGCGCGCCCTTGCGAATCCACCGCCTCCCGCAACAAACGCGCCGACCCATGCCGATGACGAATCGCCGTCGCCACCACATTCGCAACCGGCACCGCCGTATCCTCACAAATCGCAAGCGCCTCCTCTTCATTGTCTTGATCCAACACGTTGATCACGCCCTTCAAAAAATCCTCGTAATCAATCTGCGCGCGCCGCATCTCAATAAGACGCTCAAAAAATACAACCACCGCCGCGACCGCCATCACCAACAAAATCCAAAAAATTGGTCCACCTGAAAGTGTCATAGTATATTTCCTTTCTTGCGAATACGCTCAATCCGCCGCGCCGCTTCCGCCGCCGCCGGCACATCACTCTTCACCACCAAATCAAGAATCTGCACCGCCTGCAATGTTTCACCGCGACTCTCAAATTCTTCCGCCAAACGAAACGCCGCGCGCGAAAACACAGCCCGCGCCTCATCATCCAACCACACCCCCTTCGCTCGCCCCTCGCGATACGCCAATATCACCTGCGTATAATACTGATCCGTCGCCTCATCAATACGCCGCAACTTCTCCAATGTCCGCGCCACCTTGAACGACATAACCAACTTCATTGACAACGACAAATCTTCCCCTCGCCGCACCGCACGATACGTCTCTAGCGCCTCCTGATACCGCGCCGAATTATCCGCCCCCATCGCAAAAAGCGCATCCGCCCGTAAAATCTGCGCCTTCAGCCTCGTCTCACGCGCCACATTGGGAATCGCCAAAACCTGGTCCAATACAACCACGCATTCATCAAACCGCGCCAACTCCATCAGCGCCTCACCTTGCACAAGCCACCCCTGCGCACGCACCACCGCCTCCGGATACTCCGACACAAGCCGCGCCACAATCTGAATCGCCTCCGTCGCCTCCCCTTCCGCAAATGCCGCACGCGCCGCCCACACCAATGCCTCCGGCGCCCCACTCGCCTTTGGACACTTCTGAACATACGCTAAAAACCGTTCCCGCGACTCCTTCCACTTCTTCCCATTGTACGCCATCTTCGCCAACCACAACATCGCCTCCGCCCGAATCCCCTCATCCGTCCCCTTCTCACAAATCTGCCGCGCCGCCTCTTCCGCCTCCGCATCGCGCCCCTGACCATACAAACACAACACTTCAAAATAATCCATCCGCGCCTTCCGCCCCACATCTTCCGCCGCCACTTCCTTGAACGTCTTCAGCGCATCCGCAAATCGAAACTCCGCATATTGCCGCCGCCCCGTCTCCTCCAATTCCTGCACGCGAATAATGCGCCCCACCAAAACTGCCGCGCGCGTCTTCGGCAACTTTTCCAGTATCTCCCGATACTTCGCCATCGCCTCAACTTTCTTCCCCAACACCGCCAGCGCATCCCCAACCTTCACACCCGCGGCCGCCCGCAACTCATCATCCCCCGCCAACTCCTCCGCCATTCGAAATGCCTCCAGCGCCTCCTCCGCCTTCCCCAGCTTCAACAGCGCCCACCCGCGCCCATCCTGCACTTCCGCCTCTTTTGCCGCGCTCGGCCACATCTCCAACAAATCCTTATACGCCTTCGCCGCCCCCTCATAATCCTCCCTCGCCAAAATCTGCCGCGCCAATTCCCCAAACGCCTCCTCCACACCTTCCACATCCGGCGCCTCCTTCGCAAGCCTCCGCACAATCTCCTCACCTTCCGCCGCCGTCGCCTCCTCCTTCAACAACAACACACCCAACTTCAACGTCGCAAATTGCCGCGTCACCTTCGCTTCCCCATTACTCCCCAACTCCCGCAAAACCGCCACATCCCCCAAATTCGCCGCCGCCACAGCACGCGCCCTCTCCACCGCATTCGTCGCCACCACCACCGCCTGCCACGCACCACGCGCACCCGCCGCATCCCCTGCCTTCACCAATAATTCCCCCAGCATCATCTGCGTCTCATAATCATCCCCACCTTCCTCACGCAAAATCTTCAACGCCTTCTCATCCTGTCCAGCCTCCTCCGCTAGGCGCGCCTCCAACCGCGCCACCATCTTCCGATACACACCATCCTTAAACTCCCTCCCCTCCAACGTCATCTGCGCCGCACCCTTCTTCCCCATCTCATATTGACCCGCCGCACGATAATAAAGAAATCCATCTTCCACCGGATTCCCCCACGCATCAAGCGCCTTCAAAACCTCATCCCAATTCCCCTCACGCGCGAAACTCTCCAAAATAATGTACTTCCCCTCATCCCCTTCAACCGCCCCTGCATGCGCCCTCGCCACCTTCCAAAGCCCATCACGCAATGCCTGACGCGCCAAATCCAAATCGTTCGTCCCCGCACTCAACAAGGCCGACCAACCCAAAACCGCCGCGATCAAAATACGCCTCAAACAAGCCCTCCCATATACCCCATCTCCGTCAAAATCTTCTCATTCTTCATCCAGTTCGGCTCCACCTTCACCCAAATCTCCAACGCCACCTTCAACCCAAATATCTGCTTCAATTCCCGCTCCGAACATTGCCTCACATACTTCACCGTCTCCGCCCCACGCCCAATCACAATCGGCTTCTGCGACGGCCTGTTCACCAACACCTCAACCGTCACATCCCACCGGTTCGTATCGTCCTTGATCTCCTTCACCAATACCCCCAACTCATGCGGCAACTCCTGATGCAACTTCGCCAAATACTTCTCCCGCACCACATCCGCAATCGTCAACTTCCTCGGATAATCCGTCACAATGTCCTCCGGAAACAACGCCTCCCCCTCTTCCGCAAAATCAAACAACGCATCCATCACCCCCGCAACACCCTCCACCTTCGTCGAAATCGCCTCCACCCACACCGGCTCCACCACCGATTCCTTCTTCGCCTCCTCCCACGCCTCATGATACATCGTCGAATAAAACGGCTTCATGTCCGCCTTGTTCAACACGAACACAACCTTCTCCGGCGCCTCCTTCGCCACCCTCTGCATCCACCCAATATCCTCCAATTGCGGTGCCTCACTCGCATCAAATACCACACACAAAATATCAACCCCCGCGGCACTCCTCCGCGCCATCCGATTCAACAATGTCCCCAATACCCCAACCGCCTTGTGCAATCCAGGCGTGTCCAACAAAACCAATTGACCCCTCTCGTCCGCCACAATCCCTCGCACCGTGTTGCGCGTCGTCTGCTCCACCGGCGAAACGATCGAAACCTTCTCGCCGACAAGCTGATTGACAAGTGTGGACTTCCCAGCGTTTGTACGCCCGACAATTCCCACAACCGCAACCTTTTTACTTCTAGAATCTTGCATGGCGTATATTATACCATATTTCCGCCCAACTCTCAACCCCCCTCTCCAAAAATCTTTGCCGCGCTC